>NZ_JBYTBG010000047.1:0-34316 GCF_058788915.1 Brevibacillus sp. FW301-21C12A | reverse complement strand
TATGAATACAAACTTTCGGATATCCTCTAGCGCAAAAAAGGACAGTCAGGGCGTTTTTCCCTGACTGTTTTTCTTATTGTTTCTTTTTTTGTCCCAACCCCTTCCTTTACGCTAGTAGCAATTGAGAGGAGGGAGAGAATGTCAGTTCATCCGCTGCGGTTATTGGCCCTGTTACTATTGGCGACATGTATCGGAATCGGTGCCTACACCATTTTAAAACCGCATGATGTGACTTATATTCAGTTGCGGCCAACGGTGGAAAAAGAAAGCGGACAATTGTTGGAGGCAAAAGATATGGAGCCGCTGACCTTGGCATTGGAAGGTCTTTTTCAAACAACTTCTGATCCCATTCCAGGACTGATTCCATGGACAGAGGCACAGGACCTGATCGGGCTGCCCTTTTCGCGTCAAGTGAAGGGAGGAAGACCTTTGTTGCCAAGTGATTTGGAGCTAGGCAATCAGAAGGGAAACGAAGCCTCGTTGGGAGACAAAAGAACCGGGATGAGCATTCCGGTGGATAATGTGGCAGGCGTCTCACCGCACATTTCCGCAGGAGAAAGAGTGCATGTCTACGCCTCGTTTGAAGATGAGGCAGGGGCGCACTCCGGTTTACTCCTGCAAAATATGCCTATTTTGGCCGTTCAACGGGAGATGGAAGGAGATCAACCGAAATTGCAGGCTGTTACCCTTTCTTTGACGAGAGAAGAGGCCGTTTTGCTAACGCATGCTCTTCATTACGGCAAGATCAGATTGGGGCTGGCTGCGGTAATGGACGACCACAAGGCGGGAATAGGCGATGCCAGCTTCGCCGCTGAGTTGATGAAAACCAAAAAACGAAGGGGCTTGGAAAAGGAGGAACAAGGGTGAAAAGGCGATTACTCATTGTAGACGATGATCGAGAGGCAACGCGTCTGCTAGCCAACCAGCTTGCGGGCAGTCAGTTGATCGAAATATGCGGGGAGGCTGCCAGCGTAGACGAAGCATGGGCAAAGCTGCAGCAATCCAGGCCGGATCTCGTTCTTTTGGGAGGTGTAAAAGAAACGGAAAGAGGCGTTTTGTGCCAGCAATTCCGCCTTGCTTTTCCTCATCTGTCTTTTATAGCAGCATGCTCGGCCAATGAGCTGGTGTGGGAGCCGTTTTTTCGAAACCTGGGTATTTGGGTAATCGCCAAACCGGTACAATCCGGACAAGTGGAAGCGCTAGCCATGATGGCTCAGAGCCCGGGCTTGGACGCCAGGATTCCAGCACAGCCTCCGCAACATTTTCCCAAAGAGCAACAAGGAGGCATGATTGACCCGCAAGACCAGTTTGCAGAACCTTCACCGGCGTTCAACGGTCAAACCAAGGCAGGGATCAAGCACCTCATTACGGTGTACGGCCCAAAAGGCGGCGTCGGAAAAACGTTTATTTCGCGCGAACTGGCGATCTTTTTTTCCACGCAAAAAAAGGAAGGGCGCCCTTTGAAAGTGCTGGCAGTCGATTTCAATCTCGACTTGGGGACGTTCGCCACCACATTGAATCTGCCCAGAACGCCCAATTTGTTTACGTGGGTACAAGATCTCGATAGCCAGCTCCACGCATTTGCTCAAAAGCGCGGCCTAGACCCGTATGCTGTCCGGCAAAAGGAATGGCAGGAGCTTGCTTCCGTGTTGCCGCTGTCTCCACAGCAGATCGAAAAGTACGTCGTTGAGCATACGGAATCGGGTTTGGGCGTGCTTACTTCCCCGAGAGATATTCGGCAAAGCTTTGAAATTCGCGATTATCATTTGTATCTCATCCTGGAGACGCTCAAACAGAGTAGCTACGATGTCATTTTGATTGATACTGCGCCCGATACGACTGATGCGACGATCCAAGCCCTCTTTTTTGCCGAGCATGTTGTGATGGTAGGCACTCCTGTAGTGGATTCGATCGAAAACATTCAACGCTTGCTGAAGCTGCTGAGAGAAGCAGAGTATCCGGAAGAGCGAATCCAGGTGTGCATGAACCGCTTGCAGCGAAAAGAAATGTTTACGCTGGAAGAAATCCGGGCTTATTTTCAGCTCCATCCAAGCAAGAGGATTTTTTCCATTCCTGACGATGGAGAAGTGAAAAAGTCGATTAACACAGGGGTTCCAGTCATGATGCAAGCCGGGCGAAGTGCCGCCAGGGAGGCCATTGAAACGTTAGGAAAGGCATTGTTTCCGGTTGACGAAGAAACAAAAAAGCCCGCTGTAAAAGGGAAGCAGAGCGAGAAGCCATCCCTTTTGCGCTGGTTGTGGGGCTAGGGAGGCGCTATGTTCGACAAACGACAATTGCTGGGGATATCCAATCAGTTGCCAAGAGGCCAGGAGCAGCGAACGATCGGGCGGGAAACGTCCGGGCCGCCTGCTACGTTGTTTGAAAAAAAGCAAGAGCCTGCCCCCAGTCAGGAGCGGTCGATTGGCAGCGAGGCAGAAACGTTTGTTCGTACCCAAATTGTGGAGAAGTACGGCAGGCGTTTGTGGGAGGATAAGCATTCTCCCGCCTTCAAGAAAGAGCTGACAGCCGACATCAGAATGCTGTTGGAGTCGCAGGTGCCGCTTTCGTCCATGCATTTGGAGGCGGAAGTAAAACGACTGCTGCATTCCTTGACTGGCTGGGGAGCGCTTGATGAGCTATTGGAGGACCGGGATATTACGGAAATTTTGTTTCATCGCCATAATTATCTGGTAGTGGAACGCAAAAGTACCGGAAGGCTGGAAAAGCACGAGGCTGTCGTATTTCGCGACGAAGAAGAAATGCTGCAGTTGCTGGAACAAATTGCTGCGACGATGGGCCGGGAGTTTAATGAGACAAAGGCGGAGCTGCATACACAGCTTCCTGACGGCTCAAGGGTGGCAGCCACGCATCGTTCCATTTCGCCGGACGGGCACACGCTCACCATTCGCAAACACCGCGAGCTGCTGAGTGAAAGCGACTATTTGCGTTACGGGTCGATTTGCGCACCGATGCTCTTGTTTTTGCAAAGAGCCGTCGGTTTATCCAGAGCGTCCGGGATCGTCAGCGGAGGAACAGGCTCAGGCAAAACCCATATGCTGAACCTCATTTCCCAATACGTTCCTGAACATTTGAGCATCATCACGATTGAAGACGTGCTCGAGCTGAAGCTGCAGCATCCTTTTGTCCGCAGGCTTTTGGCAAAGCCGGCCAACTACGAAGGAAAAGGCGGCTTCTCCATTAAGGATTGCGTACGTTTATCGCTGCGCAAGCGTCCTGACGTCATTATGGTGGGCGAGACACGGGGCGGGGAAATTGTCGATATGCTGTGGGCGATGAATACGGACCACCCCGGTAGCTGGAGTACAGCGCATGCAAACTCGCCGCGAGCCTTGGTCGACTCTACGTTGCCGATTTTGTTTGGCAAGGCAGATGAAGTGTACAGTGCTGAGGAACGCAATCTGATGATTGGCTCGGCGTTGGATTTGATTGTCCAGGTAAAGCGGTTTGAGGAGGACGGCAGCCGCAAAGTGGTTGCCATCACGGAAGTTGTCGGCACAGGCCAATCGCACGAGGAATGGATAAAACGAGCGTGCAACGTCAAGCAGGTTGTGCCGGACCGGGTGTATTTGCAAGATATCTTTGTGTATGAAGCGACGGGGATCCAGGACGGAAAAGTAAAAGGGCATTTCAAGTGGACAGGCTATAGGCCTGAACGAATCATCAAGCGCTGGCAGGAAAAAGGATTGTCGCGGGAAGCAATTGAGGAAGTATTTTTTACAACGCCGATACAAGTCTAGGAGGGAAGGGACTTTGGCTGACATCAGCATGCCTGTCGCCATAGGAATTGGTTTTGCCACATTTTTGCTCGTCATTCCGCAAAACATGTATGTCCGTGAGCGAGCGGGCAAGCACGAGATTGTGGGATTGCTTCAGCGGGACAGAAAAACGGTCTGGAATCGGTTGGAGGAAAGGCTGGCGAAGTCACGCTCGGGCTGGGGAATCAACCAGTATGTCACGCTGTCTTTTTTCTTGGGGGTTCTGTCGTTTGGGATAAGCAGCCAACTACTGCAATCGTGGTGGCTGGCGCTTCCCGCCTTGCTTGCTGGCGTCTTGTTTACAGAGCGTTTGGTCAGCGTGTGGGGAGCCAAACGCAAAGACAAATTTGAGGCTGGCAATATAAAAGCGATCCGCCTGATGGCAAGCTCGCTGCGTGCGTCGCCCTCTTATTTGCATGCTTTTGAGCAGGTTGCGGCAAGCCCATTTTTAGACGGGATTGTAACGGCAGAGTATAGGCGAATTGTCGAGCTGCTCCGGGCACAGGTGCCATTGGAGCACGTTATGAATGACTTTTACGAGCGAACGGGATCAGCCGATGTCAAATATTTGGCTACGATTGTGCAAATCCAGCGAGAAATGGGTGGAGACATGGCGAAAACGTTGGATTTGGCGGCTTCCTCCATTTTGCGCCGCAGACAGTCGCTGCGCAGGCAAAAAGCCGCTATGGCCCAAATTGTCGCGCAAGTGAATCTTTTGAGCGTGATGCCCTTCATCTTCATTTTGGCGCTGTATGCAAACAATCCGCATCATTTTGATTCGCTGACAGCAACCGTAGGGGGGCGACTGCTCATTTTAGCGTGCCTGGCGAGTATTTTGCTAGGGGGAGAAGCGATTCGCTACATGGCGCACAAAAGTGTGCACCGGGGAGGGTGAGCGTATGCTTGTGATTTGCGCTCTGATTGGGTTTGCCATCTTTCTTTATGGACTCCCTGCTTGTCTGGGCAAGGGAGCTTCTTTTTTCTCTAGCTTGTTTAGTCGAATTGAAATCGAGCAGCAGGCAGAGCTCGATCAAGCATTCGAGCGCCGACAAGCTCGCTGGACACTGGTTCGTCTGCTGGAAAGACACCCGCCGCTTCTGCAGCGGTTATGCAGATGGACGGGCATCCATGCTTCCAAAACGGAAGAAATCATCTCGCGGCTCCACCTGCCGATTCGTTTGGTCGAAGTGGTTTTGGCGAGGCTGATTTGCATGTGTCTGGTCGCCTCCTCTCTGTTAGCTCTTTTGCTGAAGCTGGCCCAAGGGGAAATGCTCGGGATAAAAACAGGGTATCCGTTGATGCTCAGCTTGGGGCTGTATTTGTTGCCGACGTTTTATCTCGACTGGATGGATAAGCGGGCAAAAGCGGAAATACGCGAACAAGTGCCCGTCTTTTTTGGGATCGTCCAATCGTTGGTCGAGGCAGGTATGCCGCTGCAAGGGGCGGTAAAGCAGACGGCTCGTCGCTTCAATGCCAGGCTGGGCCAAGAGCTTGCCAAACTGGAGGTCGCGGAAAAACGGCATGGATCGTGGAGAAAAGCATTGGAGGAACTGGCATTCTGCTGGGAGGTCGATACGCTGACCACGATCGCTTTGGAGATGAATGAGGCAGTCACCAAGGGCGTCAGCATTTCGCAAATGCTGTCCGTGCAAATCGAGGAACAGGTGAGGCAGCAAGAGGATGAAGCAGCAGCTCATATGAACCGTTTGAACATTCGCCTGCTCCCTTTTGTGATTTTGTTTATGGGGGTTCCTTTGTTATTTCTCGTGATGGGCCCGGCATTGATGGGCATCGGAGAGCGGTTGTAAATATTTTTGCAAGGCTGCGCTGTCTTTTGGCAAAGTGAAAGTACGATCTGATAAAGGAGTGAAAGAGATGTCATTTATCGCAAGCTATTTCCAACGCTTTTGGAGCGAGGAAGACGGCGTAACGATTGTGGAAATGGTCATCATTGTGGCGGTGATCCTTATCTTGATTATTCCGACGCTGGCATCATTAGGGGAAGCTGAAGACGCCAAGCTGAAGGAACTGCAAGAAAAGATCAGCAAATGACAAATGTGCTTGTAGGCGGTCTGCTGACAATCGCCGCATGGTTTGACTGGAGGCATCGCAAAATTCCTAATACGCTCACGTTTTCCGCGATTGTGCTTGGATTTTGCTATCAGTGGCACACTGGATCGTTGTGGACGTCGTTATCAGGTGTGATGGGGGCATTTCTGCTGGCGGCCATCCCTGTAGCCAGCAAGGGCATGGGAATGGGTGACTTGAAGCTGCTCATGGCGATTGGGGCATGGAGCGGCTGGGCAGAGGTGTATCCGCTATTTCTTCACTCGATAGTTTTGTGCATTTTATTTGTCTTGCTTTATCCGCGCAGATGGTCCCGATTGGGAAAAAATTTGTTTGTGATGGCAGTGGGATGGACGGCGCATCGGCAGCTTTGGCTTCCCGGCGTAGAGAAAACGGCGTTCGCTTTTCCTTACGCCGTATTTTTGCTGGGTGCTTTTTTGCTCCGCCAGATGCTGCATAAGGTGGGGGCAGCCTGATGAAAACAATGCTGAGGCGATGGTTGCGGGACGAGCAGGGCAGTCAATTGATTGAGTTTGTCTTGATTTTTCCATTGGTTTGGCTGCTGATCGTGTTTTCGTTCGATCAGTTCACGATTTTGTACAACCGCCAAAAGGCTTTGGCAGCGGCATACGAGGCTGGCCGAATCGCTGCTGTGCAGCCCAATTTTGGACTGGCAAAATACCACGCGAGAGAGAGGGGCATGGCCGAGCTTGACCAAGGCATGGAGGTTGCCGAGCGCGATATTGTGCTGGAGCTGGACGGAGGCGGCTGGAAAAAAGGAAACCACTTTAAAGCTGAGGCGAAGGTGAGTTTTCGCTTGCTTGCCACGGGCGCGGTTTATGAGCTGTCCGAAAGCTATTACATGATGGTCGAAAATGCGGAGGACAAAAAATGACCGGGCTGTGGCAGCTTGCGGAGATACGCGCAAAAGAAGAGAGCGGGGCCACGATGATTACGATGCTCTTTTTTCTCTTCTGTTTGGGCAGCTTGTTGTCTTTGCTGTTGTTTTCGGAGCAGGCCGATTTTTTGGAAATGAACGTTCAGCATACTGCCGATCTGGTGACCAAAGGAGCGCGGGCTGCAGGTTTGTGGGAGTACACGGATACTGATGGGGAGACGCAGAGCAGACTTTATGCAACCAGTCAGGAAGCCGAGCAGGCAGATGCTGAAGTAATCAGGGGCGCTCGTGAGGAAGCAGCTATTTTATGGCGGCTGAACAAGTCCTCACTGGAGAGCAGGGCTGCCGGGGTTTCCGCCGTGCATCAAAAAGGGGAGCGTGCCTATTTGTATCGGCAAGGCATTTATCATTTGCAAGTAGAGGTAGAGCAGCGCATTCCTGTGTTTTGGGAAGAGCTGGATGTAAAAATAGCTCGTGTCTCGCAATCGGGAGTGTATGACTAAAGGGCTGGATAACGAAGCCGAGCACTGTTATTTTTGTCCCAATCACTCGTGGTAATTTAGGAGTATATTCCAAAAATAGGGATAGGAGTGAGGGGCAGTGCCGTCCAAAATTGTCGATCGGTACAAACGCATTCTTAACGGAGAGCAGAAACGCTTTTCCCCGTATGAATTTGAAGATGCGCAGTACCGCAAGCAGAAGGTCCAGTTAATCGTCCGCTATGCGATAGAAAACGTCAAAAAGTGGACGCCTGAGCAGGCGAGACGCGAGTTGAGTCTGGAGGATATAAAGCAATTGAAGCTGCATTTGATCCGCGAGTACATCGAGCCGCCGATCGAGGCAAAGGCGGAAGATGTGTACTACATTGTGGAGTATGCCTACCCGCATCTGCCTCGCCTGCCGGAGAAGCAACGGGTGCTGTGGGTTTATCAGGAGGTATTGTCAGGCATTCGCCGCCATTTTCCTCCTGCCTATTTCCAGAGCGTCAAGGGCGAGGAGCGCGCCAAAGTGTGCGTCGATTACATGTGCCAGCACTTGCTGAAGCTGTCTGATATGCGCGAGCTGCCCAGACTGTTCAGCAAGACGGAGCGGGCTTATTCGCTCCTGAAAAAATTCAAACTGAAAATTCTTGTCGATACGCTGTACTTTTCTCCTTTCGACATGGTGACGGAGATGTACCCGGAACTGAGCGATCCGGTTTATTGGGAAGCTGAGTAAAAATATTTGCCAACGCCCTCTGTCTTTTTTTACGGTATACATAGTTTCATTGGCTTATAAGCACATGAAACGGCCGTACTCTACAGGTGAGAGAAGGAGGCGTTGCGCATGGCAACAGTAGAGGCTCACCACCAGCGCTCTGCATCCGTGGAGCAGCTTCTTGGGCGGCATGTACGCTATCAGAAGCACAAGCCCGGCAGGCACCTTTCATTGGAAAGGCTGCCGCTGGGAAGTTTCCAAATCGAAAGCTTTCATCGATTTGGGGACAGGGTTGTACTCAATGACGGGCTGATTGTGATGGAGAATGCTCCAACCGTCATCGAGCGGGGAGGAAGAATTGCACTGCTTTTCGCTACAGGAGAGGAGCTTTACCTGTGGGCTGAGTAGTGCGAAAAAATCGCCCTTGCACGGATGCGTGCGGGGCGATCCAAAATTCACAAACCCGTTACAAAAATTGACAAAAAAGATTTGACGAGTGACGAAAGATGTTACAAAATGTCTATTATTATATAAAGTTGTAAAAAATTAGGGGGTGCTTTAACGTGTTGGCAAAGAGCGCAATCGAACTGGTCAACCGCTGCTATCAGGAGACAAATGGTCTGAAATTGGTGTCATTGGAAGAACTGAAAGAGGCATTTATCGCTTACGTTTTCGGCGACTACCAGGAGGAGTTCATGGTTCAGTATGATCTGGAAGAGTTTTATGAACATCTGAATCAGCTCCAACTGTCCAACTGCCGCAGAGACTTTGATAAGGCAGTAGAGGAATGGTATATCGTCGAGTATGGAAACGGTTATAGCGATGCGAACTATCACGACATTCTGTTCACGCTGGTGAAAGACGCAGTGGTGCAGTACCAATCGCAAAATCGGACAGCACTCATCCGAGACGTAACCAAACTTTTAACCATGCCAGATGGATTTGTCGCCAGGTGGAAGAGCGGCTTGCTGAAAGAACGTTCACTGCCTCACTACTTTAAATACTTGATGAAGCTGGGGGTTCGCAGTCAGACAGATATTGAAACATTGGTTGATATGTGGCTGCTTGAATACCCAAACGCCTTTGATAAAAAGCAGCAGGAGTTGTTCGCCAACCCACCGCGCAGAGGGAGACCGAACAATGTAGAGCTAGCGCTGCTCATTGACCTGGCAACCAAAGTCAAGCCGGAAATGACCCCACAAGAGCGGGAGCGTCTGCGGAAAATTTACTACTACCACCGCAAGTCACTCACTGTCAGGGAAATGGTTGAGAAATTCGAGAAATACCTCATGGGAAAAAATAAATCGAATGATTCCCAGGTGGGGTAGTCATGTTTCACCAAATGAGCCGTTTCGTCTCCAAATTCCGTGATTTGGAACAGCAGGAGTTTACGCATACTTCCGAAGAAGAACGGCAATGGAGACTGCTCAAGGAAAAGCTGGCTTCCCCTCATACGGTGGAACAGCAAGAGGCGATCATTCGCAAATGCATCGCTGTAACCAGCTTGTACCCGCAGGCAGGCGCCAGTTTTGTGGCCGGCAATATTGCGTACGCCTGGGCGGGACAAGGAATACCCGTGACGCTCTGCGAGATGCCAAATCAAACTTCTTACTTCTACTTCGCTCTTGATTACGAACGCAGAGTTCGATCACTCAAGAATTTTTCTCCGACATCATTGCTCCTCATGCAAAATAACCAACTTCGCATCCAGATCGACACCCCTTTTCATGGTCAGCAAGAATCTTCCCGCATGGATATAGCCAACTGGATACTTCGAGTAAGCAAAGACAGTCCGATTGTTTTCATAGATATCTCTTCTCACTGGAATCAAAGCGAGGCAAGGCAAATTTTCGAAATAGCTGATGAAGTGTGGGTTGTTTTTGATACAGATATCGCACGTCTTACTCGCTTGTTCCTGGTAGAGACAGCCCCGAGCTGGTGGGTGACAGAGAAAAGCAAATTGAGATTTATCGCAAACAAATGGAATGCACATTTTGCGCGTTCAACTGTCATGAAAAAAGTAAAAGGGACGCTCTCACTCTGGGGCCAGACCTTTCCGCAAATTGATTACCAGATTCCACTCGTTGATGAAGAGAAAGCCGCGATGGCACACGTAAAGGCCAACTTTTTGCTGGAGCTTTTTCCAGAACAAGAAAGTGAGTTTCAATCGCTGATTTACGCTCACAAAGGAAGGGTGTTATGAAAAAGCAAACGATGCTCGTTATCTGCCTGATCTCGTTTCTCCTGGCAGGCTCCTCCTTCTATGCAGCCACCCAGTATATTGATGCGCTGGCAACGGAAAAACTGTTTGCCCCAGTCGTAAAAGTGGCTGCCGGAAAGGAAATTTCTCCTTTTGAGCCGATTACAGAAGACGATGTGGTACTAGTACAGGAAGAAATTGATGAAATCCTCCCAGAAGCGGCACGAGATATAACCGCTGTGATTGGCAAAAGGAGTACGCAAACCATTTATCAAGGTGAGCAACTGTTAACAACCAAGCTGACAGATTCACAGCTTCTGCCGGAAAAAGGTGAGGCGCGGTATGAGTTTCCATTGCTCTCGATTCAGCCTTTGACAGAGCTGCGCAAGGGCGACCACGTGAAAATCTGGGTCAAGTACAAGAGCCTGGCCGAATTGCAGGATTACCCTGAGCCTGTGCAATTCAAAAAGACGAATGACACGGCGGAGTTTCTGTTTGAGAGCCAACTGGCCAGCGTAAGAGACAGCAATGGCACCGAGATCTACACTCTGAAACCAAGCCTGTTGCCTTCTCCAGATCAGATGGATGCGGTCTTCAACGGCTCTCGCGAAAAGCCTCAGTCGAATAGCGAGAAAAAATATCACGATTATCGGGTGCAGCCCACCGCACTACCTGCTTTTCTAGGATTCAATCTAACGGATCGAGAGTACGTAATCCTTAACGAAGCAATGTCATACGGCATGCTGCAGGTAGGCCATATCATGGTTTCAAAGGAGCAAGCGTCATGAAAATTTTAGTTTGTTATCCGATGAAGTCGTTAGCCAAGACGTATATGCCGACTGCGAGCGAGGTGTTGGTGGCTGAATCATCTGAGGAGTTCCCCCGGTTGGCTCACCTGTACCAGCCGGACGCGACCGTCGTTTTTTCCGAGATGTATGCAGCACCGGCGTGGGAATGGCTTCCCTCCGTTCGAAGCGTACTGCCTGCTCACTCTCCGCTGATTATCGTTCCATTGTATCGGGATGAGCAAATCATTGCCCAAGTCACAGAGAAACTGGAGCTTGAAATGGTGTACGTACTGTCTGCCCAGCTTTCACAGGAAGAGATTCGCAGCAAAATAAGCCTGATCCTGGGCTTTGTCCATGAAAGGAAGGAACACCAAAGCAGCGAAAGCGGCGGCCAGGTCTACGCCCTCATGAGTTATGGCGCATCGGGAATTACTACGTTTTGCATCAATTACCCGATTTTGCTCGCCAGACAGTACCCGACCAAAAGTATTGCCGTTCTTGACATGAACGTTGCAAAACCCGATTTAACCCGCTTTTTCAAGCTTCAGCAGCATCAGTTATCTCTGTTTCGTCCAAATTTATTGGATTACCAGACAGCACTTAGGCGAAACTGGCGCAGCGTCTGCAAACAGAGCGCTCATATGCCCAATCTGTATTACGCGCACGCAGCCAGCAAATGGCGGAGTGCGGAGCTAAGCAATATGCTTGCGGCTTTTCGCCTGCAATTCGACCATGTGTATGTCGACTGGGGGTACTGCTTCCCGGAGTCAGAGACCATGCAGCGTTTGCTTTTCACGGCTGATCGCAATCTGTTGTTTGTTCGCGCTGATCCCTTTGGCATCGAAAGCGCGAAAGAGTGGCTTAAGCATTGGCGAGAAAAAGGTGTACAGTGCGAGGTTTTGCTAAGCCATCAGGAGCCAGGCCAGCCTTATCGGATTGGAGAAGATATCCCGCTCTACGGTGTGGTTCCTCGCATATCGCCAAGCAGGCTGATGCAATCCCAGCGAAGCAGCAGTGTGTTGATCGAAGAGTTTTTCCCGCCCAAATCGTACATCAGCAGTCTCAAGGAAATTGCCAAAGCAGACCTTGCTGAAAAAAGCGTGGTGTACAGTTGATGAGAATAGCAGAGCTGAACAGGGGCACAGCCAATTTGCACGACATTGAGGAAATAAAGCAGGCGGCTCGAGATTACTTGAATCACTTTGGCAAAACGCGCGAAGAAAAGCTGGAGATGCAGCAAATTCTCTCTTTGGCCGAGCAAGGAGACCGCGACAGCCACAATCATATTATTTTGCGCTTGCAGCATTACTTTGAAGAAGTGCTCAAGCGTCCGATATCAGAGGAAATTTTGCCGCATGTCAACGGCTACGAAGGCCTTGTGTTTTCGACCTATGGCTGGGGAATACTTGACGCCGTTCTGCATTTGTCTCCGTGGGTAGAAGAAGTGCGGATAGGCGCTGATCGACGAGTAGCGTACCTGGAACAAGGAGTGAAAAAGTTTCTCTCTTACACTCCTACCTGGAAGGAAGTCGAGATACTTCAACAAAAGCTGACGAATGCTGCCGGTCTGTCTTTTAACGAGAAAAAACCTCGTCTGAGCGGGTATCTCCATGCTCTTAAAGCTCGGTTAACCATGTTTACTTTTCCATATTCAAGAGTGCCCACGATTCTTGTCAGGCGGTTCACGACTCCGGATTTCTCGCTTGACCAGCTTCGGACACAGCCTCGGCCGACTTTTGACGAGCCTGTGCAATGGCTGCTCGAACAGCAAGTGCACGGACGGGGCAACGTTCTTGTCATTGGACCGATGGCTGCCGGGAAAACAACCTTGATGATGTGCATGTTGAAGCTCAAGGACCCGCTGACAGAGTACATTACCATTTTCGAAAGCGAGCATGAGATGCGATTCGCCGATGTATGGCCGGGCGAAGTCATTGAACTGCAAAATGTGGAAGAAATCGGCATTGAGCTGAGCAACTGCTTCAAAGATATGTACCGTTCAACAGCCAATACGATTTTGATCGGTGAAATCCGCGAGCCGATCGAAGCGTACCATTTTGTCAATGCGGGAATCAGAGGGACGGATGCTACGATTGCGGCAATGCATGAACGTTTTCCCCATAAAGCTTTACATGACCTGACAGACCTCGTTTATCAGTATGGGGGACGAAGTGTCGAGTTGACGCAAGAAAGGATCAGCAGGGCAGTCAATTTTGTAAACTCGCTTACCTATCGAAATAACGGTCACCGTTTTGTCGATGCCATTCATGTTACGGAATGGAACGACACTTTCAATCGCGTCGAATCGATCCCGCTAGTCAGTCGCAATGTGCAAACGGGTGCATATGAATGGACAGGAAAGCAGCTAAGTCCTCATCTGGTGGAGTATATGTGCTACGTCGGGAGAGCGAACATTGATGTATTGAAAGAACTACGTCTTACTGATCTGGGCAGGCAGCTATGATTTATTCGCTACTCATTCCGATGGTCGTCTGTCTGTTTATCGGTTTTATGTTCACCGGAGTGTACTTGTACCATAACTGGACTGCTCCCCGAGTTTTCTTTCCCCGCACGGTAGAAGCATGGAGAGAAAAATTTTTGCAGCATGCCACCAGGCGGATGCTGTATGAGCGATACGATCGGTGGTGTCAGATAGGGGGAGGTACACCCGAGGCTCATCTGCTGCTTTCCTTGATTGGTGGTGTCGCGGGATTTGCTTCGGGAGTCTTGCTGGGCAACCTGATTGTCTCTCTGTCTTTGTTTCTCTTGTTTCTTTTACTGCCTACTCTTTTGCTGTACGCCCGTTATACGGTTCGGATCAACAAAAAAATCAGTTCATTTTGCCGCTTTGTGGAGCTTTTTGCCCGCTATTATAACAGCCGGAAAAATATTGTGCTGACTTTTCGGGAAATGATTGAAGAATGTCCGAAGGAGCTTCTGCCAGATTTGCTCCTGCTGAACAACACCCTTGCCGATGGCGGGAATCCTACAGTAGCGGTAGAACGCTTTGCGCAAAGGCTGGATCATCCATGGGCATTTGATTTTGCCATGTACATCGCCAGTGGGTTGGAGGGAGAGACCGAAGACATTCAGGTACCTCTGAACCGATTGACGAATGAAATGTTTGTGCAGCAGGACGAAAAACATGAGCGGGACAGCGAAATATACTCGATCTGGATCAGCCTTTTAATCGTCATTGCCATCTGCATATGCTTGATTCCTTACAACCAGGGATTGTTGAAAGATTCGTATCGGCTTTATTTTTACACCCCTGACGGACAGGCTATTTTAGCGCTGGCGGTAACCGTCTGGTCATTCTCCATCCTGCTTGCGTTCATTTGGGGGAGGAGGTATCGGTAATGCAGTTGCTCGTCATGTACACGTGGTTGGGTTTGGGTTCTTTATTTATGTTTCTCGCTGTCTTCTTCGTCGGAAAGTATTTGGTGCAAAGCCAAAGGCCTGCGCTGTTCATCTCTGCGAAGTGGTGGAAAAAGTGGGAGCGGACGGTCAAATCTGCCGAAGATGAACAATGGGAACAGTTGCTTTCCCGGGCAGGGAGGCCATTTGGTTGGGGAAAAGCCGAGTGGCTGTTTCTGCAACTGCTGTGTGGAAGTGCCGTTTGCATTCTCGTTCTTCTCTGGGCAATTTTGTGCCGTGTTGAATCATTTCCGCTTTTGTCGATGTGTCTTGCTTCGGGAGGGGGGTACTTCCTTCCGTACCTGGCTCTGAAGATGTGGGCGGGCAATCGCGAGGATATGCTGAGCACAGACATAGCCCGCTTCATCAACCGTTATGTAACCTTGCTGGAAAATCAGGTGCCTGTCTACAATGCCATGGTAAAAGCGGCAAGACCTACGAGAAAGCTGAAAGAGTATGTCCCAACTTTGTCAGAGTGGAACAAAGATCCGGATGAAGCGTTGGAAAGCTTCAAACGCAAGCTGGGGGTCGATGATGGCGTTATTCTCGTTTCCAGCATGCGCACTATTGAGCAGCTAAGCGCGGGACAAGTCAGTGTAACGATGCAGCGCATGGAATGGGCCGTCGATCAGCGCAGGATGTTTCGCCATCGCAAAAAAATAAAATCGCTAGGTATCGGCTACAGTGTCATCGTTTACCCGGCTTTTTACATGGGGTTGTTGGTTGCTATGTTTCCCTGGTACAAGCTGCTGACAGAAATTTTGGCCAAGTATTTAACCTAAAGGGAGGCTAAGCGCTTGACCAAACTGTTGTCCATTATCATGTGCATCGTATTCACTTTGGGAATCATCGTGTCGAGCCTCTCGCACATCAACGCATCAGTTGTTCAGGATGGCGGACTGCGAGATCGAGCAGTTGATTGGATTGATAAAGCGATACCGTAGCATGGCTTTTCTAGTTAACTACTAAAAGGAGAGTGCCACAATGTCGAAAATGTTTTTTATTTTCCTTGCGTGCGTCATGGTCCTGGGGATCGGTGTCAGCTCTTACGGCAATGAACTATCGCCCGCTGCAAACGATTCTGCCGAAAGCATTAACCGTTCCATCACATCACTGAATTACGACACAAGAAATGAAAACATCAACTTCAAAATGCAGAACGGCACAGCCTATACGTCAAACTGATGCTGCACCATCATGTTTTTCTCATTATCGTCGTAATGGCAGGGAGCTTGTGCGCGTTCCTATGGAACTTGCAGCCAGAAGAACAGCTTCGTGAGACTCAACAGGAAAGGGTGTATCGAGCTGCGACGGTTATCTTTCATTAAAAAAGAAAACAGTCGTCTCGTAAGCGATGGTCAAAGCAAAAGTATTTCTCGTTTGCCTGATGGTGCTGCTGTTCGTAATTTCCGGAGTAGGAGCCTACCATCTGTACGCCATGGAGAGAGCCATTGCTCGTGGCATCTATGCGGATATTCTCGATGACATGCAGGATATCGGCTATTTGGACCCGGCTTTGGCAGAATACTATACCAAAAAAATGGCCGAGCTTGGCTGGGACGTAACAGCAGATGTATTTGCGGGTAGCTGGCCGCGAACGATGGGAGAGCGGGCACGTAAAGAGCAAAAAGAGTCCGTCACGCTTACCGTTACGGTTACGCCGTCCAACGTGGCAAAATGGCTGAATGCATTTGTGGAGGGCGATACTGCCTTTTCTTTTACAGGGAGCCGCCCCTCCGAATATTTTGACCCAGGGTGGTAGTCCATGAATAAAATGATTAGCATGTTGGTTTTGCTTGTTCTCGTACTGCCTCTTACGGTGGGGGTGCTTTTTACAGGTCCCGACAACCTCCTGTCGGCTTGCAAGCAGTTTTTCGGTGATCTGCTCGTCCAGGTGACGAGATTCGGTACAGCCTGATGGGACAGCTTGTTGCCGTTATTCTCAATGTCATGCTGTTGTTGATGGTGAGTCTGGGGCTATTGCAGGTACACACGGTCGTGCAGGCGGAAAATGAGCTGATGGAGGTCAGCGCTGCTGCTACAAAATACATCAGCAACCGCGGAGGGACCAATGAAAGCTTGCTGCAGGAGGAAGTGCGGGCTTTTATCGCAAAGGAACTGGCGGAAAAGCGGTTTTCCTTGTCCGAGCGGGAGATCTCTGTAAGTGTGACGCGCACGCATTCGGCCGATCCTGTTTTATGGAGTCATGCAGACGAGTTTTCCCTTGTTTTGACCATTCCCTATCCCGGTTTTACTTCATGGATTCTCGCACCTGCTGAAACGTTGCAGGTCACTCGCCAGGGGACGATTAACGTCATGGACTACGATCTGTAAACATGTGCACTCTCGATAGACGAGAGGACTGCATTAGGAGGATATTCATACGGGGATTAACATTTTATCTATATCGGCGCTGTTGCTTTTTTTGCTGATCGGTACGTTTGTCGTCGATGCTGATATGGCGATGCAGAAAAAAACGGAAATAAAAATGCTGCTGGAGCTGGCCAATCATCATGCCACCTTTGCAATTGATCCTGTCTTGAAGACAGAGGGCGTCATCGATTTGCTGGAAGACGAGGCGCTACAGCGCTTTGACCGCAGGATGAGCGAAAATGGCGGGTATCAGCGCCAGCTCCATTCATACGTGCCAGGAGCGAAAAGCGTGACCACCGACCCGATTCCATTTGTGCGTCATTACGTGGATTTCCGCGCTTGGCGGCAGGATCTGACGTTGCGGCTGCAGTACAACGGAGACAGCTTCGTCACCGTGAGCGCGACGCCAGGAGCTGTCCGCCAAGGGGGCGGTCAACTGCAAATTACAGTTGTGACCGAGCGGGGAGAAGAGCTGCAGCTCGCTCCGAAAAAGATGGTGGGACCGTCCCACATCGTTGTCGCTTACGTGGACGAGAGGCCGTTCCTGCCGATGCTGCCTGGGCATTCCTTTCCAGTGGTTTCGGTGGAGGAAGTGAAGTTTTAGCTTGAGGCGGCTCTGGTGCTCTGTCCATCGATGCCGCCATCGTCTGCTGGACTGACTGTCAAGCACTGATTTTTAGATTAAACCAAAAAATATTAATTTTTTTATGATTGTTTGACAAATTTTTACAAACAACGACATCGTGAATTTATTAACATATAATTATGTCGGTATATTTACAATTAGGAGTGTGGGTTGCGTGTTGGACTGGGAGAAAGTTGAACAAGAGTATTTAACAGATCGTCACTTCCATCTTACATACTGTGAGGATGGGTACGATATCGAAGGAAGCGTTTGGAAAAAGAAAAATAGTCAGGGATGGGATGTATTATTTTCTGATAACTTTCATGATCTAGGTTCATCAGATACATCAGAAGATATAGTTATCTTTCATTATGAAAAAGATGAACTGGATGTAGAAGAGATTAACAATCTGTTTGCCAGTTGGGTAAATGAGGTCTTGTTACCTCGTGCTAAGGATAAGTCGCAATATAAATATCAGGAGATGTAAGAATAGAATGGAGGATGCACGTTTCATATGTTCAAAAAGATAACAGCGCTACTATTAGCTATAGCTGTATTTACTGGTTGTGTAGGGATTTCTGAAGTGGCTTCTGCCAAAGAATTTAAAACACAATCAAGTCCTGTTGTGGACTCCAAGAATAAAGTTGAATTAAAGAGTAATAAAGAAAAAAGAGTTGCACCAATTGTTGCTAGAATTATTGTGTCAGCCGCAGGATATGCCGTCAAAAAACTTGGAAAAAAGGTAGCAGATGATGTTTGGCCGGTAGTCAAAAAAAAGCTAGATGATTTGTTAGAAAAAGCTGAGGATATCTCGATAAAAGGCCCTGGTGGCGGAGAAAGGGTCTTTGCAATATTCGATAAAAATAAAGAAATTTTCCGTTTGGATGCTAAGTTATTAAAAAAACCGGATGGCTATTACCTGTGGGTTCATTACCATATTACCCCTGATATGTCTGAACATCATGATATTGCTGAAATTTATATGGGCAAAAATAAGCCAGCCGGATGGTAATGCATATCTTTTTTTGATAGGTAATCTGACCAAATATTTCCTGGTGTGTACTCTTTAAGTGACCTATGCACAATTAGTTAGGTTAAAAATGCCGACAAGAGTAGTAATTCATTTTAAAATTCCCTCGCTACGGCGGGGATTTTTTTCGTTCTGTCGAGTGATACAGGATAGGAATGTCCTTTGAAGAATCCCTTAACATAAATTGTAAGTTAGGGGTAAATAAAAATGTTCGATGAGCGAGTTGCAATCCCCTAACCTATTTCTCATCCACCCAAAACAATTTTAAAACAGCTCCAAAACAGTCGAGCCAGCAAAAATCGCCCATTTGCACAAATAACAAAACCCGACAGTAACGACATACTCAAACAGCAAATCCTTGAAAACTAACGGTTTTTCCTGTTTGGTGAAGCTGTACTTGCATATCATGAACCCTGCGATGCCCGAAGCAATTGACAGGAGGTCTTCCATATTTCTCTCCCCCTTAGAACAGACAAGCGTACGTGCCATCAAAAAAGCTCAACACATATTGGTAATTTATTCTACATAAGAATATAAGGCCCTGCACAATCCTGCATCATCTAGGCGCTGGCGCGAATCAAATTTATACCGTTATCCACAACCAAAGCACCTAAAAGGTACCACGAGCAACTTGCAAGCTCCTTCTGAATCACTGGCCAAAATCTACCACCGTAAATCATAGCATCGAGTCTTTGCCATAAAGTATCGCTAAAAAGCACGCCCCCAAAGCACGGTCCCAAAGCACGCCCCCAAAGTACGGCCCTAGAACACGGCTCCAAAGCACGGCTCCAAAGCACGGCTCCAGAGCACCGCCCCAGAGCACGGCCCCAGAGCACGCCCCCAGAGCACGGCTCCAAAGCACGGCTCCAAAGCACCGCCCCAACCCATCCCCCACCCCCCACGAAAGATTAGTCAGACTTATTTACAAATTGCGAATTATTCTGTTAATATGTAAGAAAGTGCTTAGCCAGCTTGCGATTGTAAGGAGGTAGCACTCCGAACGTCCCGCATGGCCGGTCCGTTAAGCATGATAAAAGTGGGGTTTTTGATTTGTTTGATAAAGATACCATTTATATCGTGGGCGATGCGCAATCTTCATCCAACAATCCGATAACGCAGCAGTTCAGTGCTTTTTTTATCGGGTTGGTCGTGGATACTACCAACGACAAAATCGTAGATGCGGCTTGTTCGTCTACGGTGCAACTGACGTCTGACTTTGCCCGGTCGATTTTTATCGGCCACTCCATCTTTGCGTCAGAGGAGATTGGGGAAGAGATTCGCTATCGGTATTTTGGATCTTCGCAAAAAACATTGATTGCTGCATTCAAGGATGCGCAAAAGAAGTACAAACAGGCTGTTTCCGCGAGAAGTAAAGCAGAAGTCACCAAGTGAATAAGAAAACAACTGCTGCTTTATTTATTCGTATGCACGGCATACACGTAAGTAAAACCCAGCAAATGCCATGAGGAGTGTGCATTTGCTGGGTTTTTTGCTTATAGGGAAAGTCCGTCGCTTCCGCCCGGGATGCGAACAAAACAGCTTTTGCCCACCAGCTTGTTCACGGATTTCTGAGTTAAAGGAGGAGAGTCCTTGCTATCTTTTGTCTTCCGCAGATTTATCTCCATGATCGTTACGCTGTGGCTCATTGTTACCGTTACTTTTTTTCTGATGCACGCGGTGCCCGGGTCGCCTTTTGAAAAAGAAGGAAAAGCGCTGAACGCGACAGTGGAGCAAAACCTCAACGCCTACTACAACCTGGATAAGCCGCTCGTTGTCCAATATGTTTTGTATTTGCAAAAGCTGGTGCAGTTTGATTTGGGGCCGTCGACGGCGAATGCTTCCGATACCGTCAACAAAATGATTGCCCGCGGTTTTCCGGTTTCGTTCCAGCTTGGGGTGATTGCCGTCGTGTTTGCCATTTTCTCGGGGGTGGGGCTTGGCGTAGTTGCTGCGTTGCGCCATAACCGTTTGATTGATTACGCCGCGATGGTGATTGCCGTTCTCGGGATATCCATTCCCAGCTTTGTCGTCGCGCCTTTGCTGATTAAATATTTGGCTGTCGAGTGGAAGCTGCTTCCGACAGCGACATGGGGATCGTGGCAGCATGTGGTGATGCCTGCGCTGGCGTTGGCGTTTGGGCCGATTGCGATTATCGCTCGTCTGACGAGGACAAACATGCTGGAGATATTGACGCAGGAGTATATCGAAACGGCCAAAGCAAAAGGGCTGAAGCCTGCCACGATTGTGTTCAAACACGCCTTGCGCAATGCGATTTTGCCCGTCGTCACGCTGCTTGGTGCGCTCATCGCCAACGTGTTGACAGGGAGCTTTGTCATCGAGAAAATTTTTGCGATTCCGGGGATGGGCAAATACTTCGTAGCGGGGATTATCAACCGCGACTATTCCGTCATCATGGGTACAACCGTGTTTTACAGCGCCCTGCTGATTTTCATGATGTTTGTCGTCGACGTTTTGTACGGCATTATTGATCCGCGAATCAAGCTACATCGAAAGGAGAGCGAAGGATGATCGTTTCTGACGACTTGTTTATCCCGATGCGCAAAGACAACCTCAATTCGGAAGCGATTGTGCGACCTCAACTGACATTCTGGCAGGAAGCCTGGCAGCGGCTGAGAGGAAACAAGCTTGCTTTGATGGGACTTGTCATCATTATTGTGCTCGGCGTCATGGCTACCATTGGTCCTTTGATATCGGGACACGAGTATGCCAAACAATCCATTCTCATGAAAAACAAAGCGCCGTCCGCGACGAACTGGTTTGGTACCGATGATTTCGGACGCGATGTATTTACCCGTGTGTGGTACGGGGCGCGCATTTCCTTGTTTGTCGGTTTTATGGCTGCACTCATCGACTTTTTCATCGGTGTCTTGTATGGCGGAATCGCTGGTTATTTGGGTGGGCGAGTCGATAACATCATGATGCGCTTCGTCGACCTCCTCTATGGATTGCCTTATTTGCTGGTGGTCATTTTGCTGATGGTAGTCATGGGGCCAGGGCTTGGAACGATTATCGTCGCCTTGAGCGCTACGGGCTGGATCGGTATGGCTCGGACCGTTCGCGGACAGGTGCTGCAAATGAAAAGCTCCGAATACGTGCTGGCGGCAAAGACGATGGGAGCGAAGCCGTTTTACATCATTCGCAAGCATTTGCTGCCCAATACGATTGGCATCATTATCGTCTACGTCACTTTGTCGGTTCCATCCGCGATCTTTGCGGAGGCGTTTCTCAGCTTCCTCGGCCTCGGCGTGCAGGCTCCGATGGCGAGCTGGGGCGTGATGGCCAACGACGGGCTTTCGACCATTTTGTCCGGTCACTGGTGGAGGCTGTTTTTCCCGGCCTTCTTCATTTCATTGACGATGCTTGCGTTCAACGTGCTCGGTGATGGCTTGCGCGATGCGTTCGACCCGAAGGCAAGGAGGTAGACGATGTGGAGAAAACGGAAAAATTGCTGGAAGTAAGCGGTTTGCGCGTCACGTTCAAGACGCACGGAGGAGAAGTGAATGCAGTCCGTGACGTGAGTTTTTCCTTGAACAAAGGGGAAACGTTGGCGATTGTCGGCGAGTCCGGCTGTGGCAAAAGCGTAACGGCCAAAAGCATCATGCGCCTCGTACCTGAGCATATCGGAAAAATCGCTGGCGGCAGTGTGATGTTCAAAGGCAAGGACTTGGTTGCGTTGCCGGAAAAAGAAATGCGCGAGCTGCGCGGACGGGAAATTTCCATGATCTTTCAGGACGCCATGACCTCGCTCAACCCGACCATTTCCATCGGAGAGCAGATCATGGAAGGGATCATTCGCCATCAAAAAGTCGCCAAGAGCGAGGCGAGGCGGCAGGCTATCGAAATCCTGACGCTGGTCGGAATCGCCAACCCGGAAAGCCGTCTCAAGCAGTACTTGCACCAGTTCAGCGGCGGGATGCGTCAGCGGATCATGATTGCGATTGCGCTTGTTTGTCGACCGTCCATTCTCATAGCGGATGAGCCTACGACCGCACTCGACGTTACGATTCAGGCGCAAATCATCGACTTGTTCAAAAGCATTCAGCAAAAAACAGGGGTATCCATCATCATCATTACGCACGACTTGGGCGTCGTCGCCAAGATTGCCGATCGGGTCAACGTCATGTACGCGGGCAAAGTGGTAGAGTCGGGGCCTGTACGCGACATTTTTTACAATCCGCAACATCCGTACACGAAAGGCTTGCTCGCGTCGATGCCGCGTCTGGATGCGGATCGCTCGATACCGCTCAGTCCGATTCCCGGCACTCCGCCTGATTTGTTCGCACCTCCGCTTGGATGCGCGTTTGCGGCGCGCTGCGACTATGCGCTGGAGGTGTGCCGGAACTATCAGCCGGCGGAAACGAACGTGCACAACAAGCACTCCGTATCCTGTTGGCTGCAAGATCCGCGTGCGAAAAAAGTACTGGCCGCCATGCAGGCGCCGACGGGAACTTGAGTCGGCGGCACCGGGCAGCATCTGACAGCACCTGGCAGAGATAGTGAGGCTCGCCATCTGGTGTAAAAGAGGGTGTCGTCTATCGGCGCTATCCTTTTACGACATATAAAAACTATAAGGGGGAAGAAAAAAGTGAAAAAACTATCGACTATCCTGCTTTCCGCTTCACTGGCTGTTTCCGTGTTCATGGCCGGATGTAGCTCGGGGCAAGCGCCAGCGAACAACGAATCGGCACCGCCTACGGAAAACAATCAGCAGACGCCTTCGCCAGAAGACCAAGCGGCAAAGCTTTTGCTCCTGAACAACATCAAAGAGCCTACCTCTTTGGACCCGCCGCTCGGATTTGACGAGCCGTCCTACAACATTTTGAACAACCTGATGGAAGGGTTGACGCGCCTGGACGAGAACCAGAAGCCGCAGCCGGCAGCAGCTTCCGAGTGGAAAATTTCCGAGGACGGCAGGACGTACACGTTTACTTTGCGCGACAACAAATGGAGCAACGGCGAGCCAGTAAAGGCACAAGACTTCGAGTACGCCTGGAAGCGCATGCTTGACCCGGCGCTTGCCTCTCCGGCTGCCTTCCTCGCTTTCATTATTGAAGGGGCAGAAGCATACAACAGTGGCAAAGGCTCTATTGACGATGTAAAAGTAAAAGCACTGGACGACAAGACATTGGAAGTCGTACTGGCGCAGCCTGCTTCCTGGACGTTGCTTCTGGCGTCCAACCCGGCGTTTTTCCCTGTGCACAAGGCGACAGTGGAAAAAGACCCGAAGTGGGCGGCTGAGGCTTCTACCTTCGTGGGCAACGGGCCGTTCAAGCTGACGGAGTGGAAGCATGACAGCGAATTGAAAATCATGAAAAACGAGAACTACTGGGATGCGGCAAACGTAACGTTGGCCGGCGCTGTCTGGAAAATGATCGACGACGAGAATACCGAGTACCAAATGTTTACGAACGGAGAGCTGCACAGAACTACAACCGTTCCGGCAGACATGGCTGACCAACTGTTCAAGGAAGGCAAAGTGTACGTAAGAGACGGCGCAGGCACCGAGTTCTACCGCTTCAATGTGACCAAGGAGCCGTTTGACAACGCCAATATCCGTAAAGCGTTCAGCCTGGCGATTGACCGCCAGACTTTGGTTGACCACGTGTTGATGCGTCAGCAAAAGCCGGGTACCGGATTCGTTTCCTTTGGCTTGCCGGATGCCAACGGCGCGGGTGATTTCCGTCAGGTAGGCGGCGACCTGGTGAAGTTCGACGCAGCAGAAGCAAAAAGGCTGCTGGAGCAAGGGATGAAGGAAAAAGGCTACACCACCTTGCCAGAAGTAACGCTCACCTATCGCAGCGGCACAGCCAACGAAAAAACAGCCCAGGCCGCTCAGGAAATGTGGAAGCAAACGCTGGGTGTAGATGTGAAGCTGCAAAAAGTAGAAGGGCAAGTATTGACCGATATGCAAAAGAAACTGGAATACCAGATCGCCCGTTCTTCCTGGTTGCCTGACTTCGGGGATGCGATCAACTTCCTGGACATCTTCCAGTCGAAAAACGGCAGCAACCGCACTGGCTGGGCTAATGCGGAGTACGACAAGCTGATCGAAGGCGCGTACAAAGAGCCAGACGATGCCAAACGTCTGCAAATGCTGCATGACGCTGAAAAAATCTTGCTGAACGAGGCGCCAGTAGCTCCACTCTACTTCTACAACACTTCGCTTTTGACCAGCGACCAGGTCAGCGGAATCCAAAGCTCTTCTCTCAGCTACACGGATTTG
The DNA here is from genome assembly GCF_058788915.1 of Brevibacillus sp. FW301-21C12A. Classification (NCBI taxonomy): domain Bacteria; kingdom Bacillati; phylum Bacillota; class Bacilli; order Caryophanales; family Paenibacillaceae; genus Brevibacillus; species Brevibacillus sp. FW301-21C12A. Next base: position 9,701 of record NZ_JBYTBG010000047.1, on the reverse strand, counting down.
AGAAAAGCGGTCGTGAAGTAAACTAAGTTGGCCGGGAGAAGTCATTTCAGGCGGATGGAATGACTCTCCCCCCTTTTTTGCTGAATTTTTCAATAGTGCTATAATTTAGTTTGTCTTAGCGAAAAAACACAGATAAAGAAAGCACACGTGCTAGAAAAGATGGAGGAAAATATGATTATTCAAGCCATCGAAGTGAAGAGAATTTCTGTTCCGCTCAAAAAACCGTTTAAAACGGCATTGCGCACGGTGAACAGCCTGGAGTCCGTACTGGTCAAAATCACGTGCGACAATGGCATGGTTGGGTGGGGAGAGGCTTCCGCTACGGTCGTCATTACCGGGGACAGTATCGAGAGCATCGAGTCCGCTATTTTGAACACGATGAAGCCGCAACTGATCGGCCTCAACCTGGTTGCCTACGAGCGCGTTTTCCAGACATTGCACCAATCCATGGTGGGAAACACGAGTGCCAAGGCGGCGGTGGACATCGCGCTGTACGATCTGATTTCCCAACGGGCGGGCATGCCGCTGTACCAGTTTCTCGGCGGGTACCGCGACCAGTTGGAGACCGACTATACGGTCAGCGTCAATTCGCCAAAAGAAATGGGCGAGGATGCAGCAGCTTATTTGCAGCAAGGCTTTAACGTGCTGAAAATCAAGGTGGGCAAGGACAATATCGAGGATGACATTTTGCGCATCCAGGAAATACGCAAATCCGTGGGCAATCAGGTGAAGATTCGTCTTGATGCCAACCAGGGATGGAACGTGAAGGAAGCGATTCAGTCGATTCGCAAAATGGAGGACATGGGACTGGGCATCGAACTGATTGAACAGCCTGTAAAAGCGCATGATCTGGAAGGCTTGAAGCGGGTTACAGATTCGGTCGATACGCCGATCATGGCTGACGAAAGTGTATTTTCGCCGGCGCAGGCGCTGCAGGTTTTGCAAAACCGCGCAGCCGACATGATAAATATCAAGCTGATGAAGGCGGGAGGCATTTTCAAAGCGCAATTGATTAACCAGTTGGCTGAAGAACACGGCATTCCATGCATGGTTGGCAGCATGATCGAATCGCGTCTGGCCGTATCGGCGGCAGCGCACTTCGCAGCCAGCAAGAAAAACATCACCCGCTTTGACTTCGATGCTCCGCTGATGCTGTTGCACGATGGCATTGATGGCGGCGTGACCTACGAGGGCCGCCTGATGACCATGCCGGAAGCGCCGGGACTCGGCATCCGTTCGGTCAGCTTGTGGGAAGGGGGAGAACAGGAATGAAATCAGCAATCGTATCCGTTTCGGTCGCGACTGTATGGACAAAGCCGGAATCTCCACGTGACATCGATCAGGCGGCTATCGCCGTTCCGGTTGACGCGCGCGGCTGGCTGCAGTCGCTGTCTATCGACGAAAAGCTTGGCTTTTACGACAACAACGCCATTCAGACGCAAGCGCTGTTCGGCACTCGCGTAGAAATCGTCGAGGAGCAGGGCGAGTGGGCACACGTCCTGATCCCGGACCAATCGACCAGCAAAAACGAGATCGGCTATCCGGGCTGGATTCCGTCACGCCAGCTTTCTCCATGGTCTGCTGCTTTTGACGTACAGGATGGGCAAAAGCTGGCGATGGTGACGGCGGCCTTTAGCCGTTTGCACACGCTGGAGCGAAAGCCGGGCATCGAGCTTGCGTTCCTGACCAGGCTGCCGCTCGTCGAGGACGGCGCCGAGTGGGTGAAGGTAGCGGTACCGGACGGCGAAGCGCTTTTGCCAAAAGCAGACGTAGCGATCGTACGCGCAAACGAGCCGATCGAGCTGGCTGGCAACCGCGGCGAAGCCATCGTGGAGGCCGGCAAGCGTTTCCTCAACCTGCATTACTTGTGGGGAGGCATGTCCTCCTACGGGTATGACTGCTCCGGCTTTGCCTACAACATGCACCGCTCCGTAGGTATTCAGATTCCCCGCGACGCCTCCGATCAGGCGAGAGACGGCCTGCTGGTGGAAAAAGCGGATTTGCTTCCGGGCGACCTGCTGTTTTTTGCCCATGAAGAAGGACGCGGCAGAGTGCATCACGTCGGCATTTACATGGGCAATGGCGAAATGATTCATTCGCCTGACTCGCGCAGCGCCATCGAAATCGTCAAGCTGGATGGCTACAAGCTGAAAAAGGAGCATGCAATCTCCAGACGATACTGGTAAAAGGATAACGGGGGAGGATTGGCCAGATGGAAAGAAAAAAGCTGGTCCAGGTAAAGAACCTGACAAAAACCTTTACGCTTGGCAAAGGACTCTCGCTGAAGGCGGCTGACGACGTCTCCTTTGACATATACGAAGGGGAGACATTTGGACTGGTAGGCGAATCTGGCTGCGGAAAATCAACGACAGGCCGCACTATCATCGGTTTGTACCAACCGACCTCCGGGGAGGTGCTGTTCGACGGACTGAACGTGCACAAAGCCTCTGCGGGCGAGCGGAGCAAGATTACGAGAAACATCCAGATGATTTTCCAGGACCCGTACGCGTCACTGAATCCGCGAATGAATATCGCCGAAATTATCGGAGAAGGTCTGCAGTTGAACGGGCTGTACAAAGGCAAGGAGCGGGCGAAGCGGGTCATCGAGCTGCTGGAAATGGTCGGTTTGCAAAAAGAGCATGCCAACCGTTTCCCGCACGAGTTCAGCGGAGGGCAACGGCAACGGATCGGGATCGCCCGGGCGCTTGCCGTCAATCCGAAATTCGTTATTGCGGATGAGCCGATTTCGGCATTGGATGTTTCGGTACAGGCACAGGTGGTCAATCTGATGAAAAATTTGCAGCGGGAGCAAAACTTGACCTACTTGTTCATCGCCCACGACCTCGCGATGGTCAAGCATATCAGCGACCGGATCGGCGTGATGTATTTGGGCAACATGGTCGAGATGAGCACGAGCGAAAAGCTCTATGAATCCCCCAAACACCCGTACACGCAAGCATTGCTGTCGGCCATTCCCGTCCCCGATCCCGATCTGGAAAAAAGCCGTGAGCGGAAGATTATCGAAGGCGATGTCCCAAGCCCGATCAACCCGCCCAGCGGCTGTGTGTTTCGCACGCGCTGTCCGGTGGCAAAAGAGGTGTGCGCCCAGAAAAAGCCTGTCTGGCAGGAAGTGGACACCAATCATTTTGCTGCTTGTCATCTTTATCAATAAAAAAGCATATCGCTGTTACAGCATTCGACATTTTTCTTCAGCCGTCCCTCATGCAAGGGATGGCTTTTTGTCGAGCGGTCGCGTTTCTATATTAAGGAAGGTTTACCAGCAAGGATTTAAGGGGAGAACTGTTAATATTCTGTAAACTGGCAGGAATCAAACAAGTTTTGTCGAAATACGGTTACAGTAAACAACTTCGTAACTCGCCTAACTTCATCGTGAACTCCCATTCCAGAGAAGTGAGGGTTGCATATGACTTTGAGTACCTCCTCATTCCATTCCACTCCCCGTCGCTGGCGGGAAGTAGAAACACAGTTGGGAATCGTCGTGCCCAGGTCGCTCCGATCTGACACTTCCGCCCTGCTGTTTTTGGAAAGCGTCGCTGCAACACCCATGTTGGACAAAGAAGAAGAGTTGGCGTGCCTGATTCGCTATCAGCAGCACGGCGATATGGAGGCACGTGAAACGATTGTGCGCGCGTATTTGCGCTATGTTGTCAGTACAGCCTTGCGCCATTTGAAAAGAGGCATGCCTTTCCTGGATCTGATTCAGGAAGGCACGATTGGATTGTTTACCGCCATAGACAAATTCGATGTGGGACGTGGCGTACGTCTCTATCATTACTCGCATTGGTGGATTTCCCAGGCGATCACCCGTGCGATCAACGACAAAGGCACCTTGATCCGCATTCCTGTCCACATGCATGAACAGATTCGCCAATATCAAAAGCAAGTATTGCATCTGATTCACGCTCTGAACCGCACCCCGGATCGACACGAGATTGCAGGACTGCTCGACATACCGTTGGAAAAAGTCGACGCGATCGAGCAGGCGCTGATGATGAAAATGGAGTCGATTGATGCCGAGCTGGACAGCGAAAAATGGCAGGCAGAGCATGACGAAGAATGTCTCAGCTATGCCGAGATCATGGACGATGGATTGTCCTCGCTGGACGACTGGATTGAAAAGGTGGACTTGCGTTCGCAAATGCATGCGGCATTGGAACGGCTCAGTCCCCGCGCCCAGGAGATTATCTCCATGCGCTACGGCCTTCACGACGACCATGTGTACACGCTGGAGGAAGTGGGCAAAATGTTCGGCCTGACCCGCGAGCGAATCCGCCAGATAGAAGCGACGACGATTGACCGACTGCGAACGCAAAAAGCGTCGAAAGTGTTGAAAGACTATTTGACCTGATGTCTTCACCAGCCCCCTCTTTTTTGGAGGGGGTTTTTTTGCATGGAAACGTGCAAGTGTCAGTTCAAACAGCGGAAGGCGCGTACGTTCGTCTTCTTGTGGTAAACTGATAGAGGCAGTTTGATTTTTGCATGGAAGAAGGAGGATCGCCAGATGAGCGATTATTTGATAAGAGCAACCGGATTCAACGGACATGTGCGGGCTTTTGCCGCGCGCACAACAGGGATTGTAGAAGAAATGCGCCGTCGCCACGACATGTGGAACACAGCAACCGCCGCGACAGGACGCACATTGACGGCGACTTTGATGATGGGCGCCATGTTAAAAGGAAACGAAAGCCTCTCTGTCAAAATAAAAGGGGGAGGGCCGATCGGCCAGATCGTCGCGGAGGCCAATGCCGATGGAGACGGCATCGCCTACGCTACCAACCCGCAGGTTCATTTTGAGCTGAATGAAAAAGGCAAGCTGGACGTTGCGCGCGCAGTCGGGACAGATGGCTTCGTGTACGTGACGAAAGACCTTGGACTGAAAGAGCCGTACCAAGGCAGCTCGCCGATCGTCTCCGGAGAGATTGGCGAAGACATCACGTACTACTTTGTGACGTCGGAGCAAACGCCGTCTGCCGTAGGGGTGGGCGTGCTGGTCAATCCGGAAGATCGCTCCGTTTTGGCGGCTGGCGGGTTCATTCTCCAGCTTTTGCCGAACACGCCTGAAGAAGTTGTGGCGAAAATCGAAGAACGGCTGGGGCAACTTCCGCAAGTATCCCGCATGATCGGCGAGGGGCTGACGCCAGAGGAAATTTTGGCGCGCGTCCTGGACGAGCCGAAGTACCTGAGCCGCACAGACATTCAATTCAACTGCAAATGCAACGAGGACAAAGTCATCCAGGCTCTGATTAGCATGGGACGTGAAGAGATGGAGAGTCTGCTTGAAGAACAGGGCGAAGCGGAAGTTCACTGTCATTTTTGCAACGAACGATATCATTTTGACAGAACCGCGCTGGAAGACATCATGAAAGACATGTAGGCAAAAGTCGCGCGGCGTCTGCTAGGGGAGAGGATGGCATGACCAATGTAAAAGGGTTGTGGGCATTCATCGGGGCGCTTGTTTTGTTGCTGCTTGCCGTGACCTGGGCCTGGTACCAGTCGTCAGGCAAGCTGCAGCCTGCGGCCATCGTGGGGGATGTGACCATTAGCGAAGCCGAGTACGTGTCAGCGCTCAAGCAAAAATTCGGGAAGCAGGTGCTCGACGACCTGGTGAATCGCGAGGTAGTTTTCCAGGAGGCAAAACGGCTGGGAATCAGCGCGGATCCGAATCAGGTCGAGCGGGAGCTGGCGCAGATTCGGGACAGCTACGGCAGCCGGACAGACAGCGAGTTTCAACAGGCGCTGCAAAAGCAGGCTGGAACGACTGTCGATGCCTTGAAGCGGGAGATTACCTATCAAATTTTGCTGCAAACGTTGGCCACCAAAGATATCTCCATCAGTGACGACGAAGTGTTGAAAGTGTACGAAAGCAGGGCAGGGCGCTATACGCGGCCGATGCAGCTACGCCTGTGGCAAATTGCGGTCGCATCGCAAAAAGAGGCGGAGCAGGTTCAGGCCGAACTCAAGCAGGGCGCCAACTTCCAGACGCTCGCCAAGGAACGCTCCATCGACAGCAGAACAGCGGCGATTGGCGGCGATTTGGGCTGGGTATCGTTGCGCGACCACCAGTTGCCTGACGAAGCGTGGAACGCGATAGAAAAGCTCAAGGCAAAAGAAAACAGCGAGCCGGTCAAGGTCGACGACAACTACGTGATCTATCACCTGGAGCAAAGCAGGGAGGCTACACAGCGGTCGTTCGAAGAGGTAAAAGAGGAATTGCGCCGGGAAATTGCTTTTGCGCAGGTAGAATCTCTCGATACTGTCCTGGAACGGTTGCGCAAATCGGTAGGGGTTCAGATTTCTGGGCAAATGCCTCATTGACCAATTGGGCAACCGTTGATATAATTATGACAATAAATCCTAGCGATTTACTCGGTTATCAAAAAATAAGGGGGCAGGACATATGCGCGTGGCGAATTCCATTACTGATTTGATTGGATTTACTCCGCTTGTGAAGCTGAATCGTGTTGTCACCGAAGATATTGCAGACATTTACTTGAAGCTTGAGTTTTTCAACCCGGGCAGCAGCGTGAAGGACCGTATCGCGCTGGCGATGATCGAGGCGGCCGAAGCAGACGGCAGCCTGAAGCCGGGATATACCATTATTGAACCGACGAGCGGAAATACAGGGATCGGACTTGCGATGGTGGCTGCGGCAAAAGGCTACCGCGCTATCCTGGTTATGCCGGAGACGATGAGTATCGAGCGTCGCAACCTGCTTCGCGCGTACGGGGCTGAACTGGTTCTCACCCCAGGAGCGGAAGGCATGGGCGGGGCTATTCGCAAAGCCGAAGAGCTTGCGAAGGAAGACAGCACCTACTTCATCCCGCAACAATTCAAAAACAAGGCCAACCCTGCCATCCACCGCGATACGACAGCGCGCGAACTGCTGGAGCAAGCAAAAGAAATCGGCGGCGTGGACGCCTTTATTTCCGGAATCGGAACAGGCGGAACGATCACAGGTGTCGGGCAGGTGCTGCGCGAGCACTATCCGAACGTGCACATCGTAGCAGTCGAGCCGGCAGCTTCCCCGGTTTTGTCCGGCGGCAAGCCAGGTCCGCATAAAATCCAGGGGATCGGAGCGGGCTTTGTTCCGGAAATTCTCGATACGCAAATTTACGATGAAATCATCAAGGTAGAGAACGAGGAAGCTTTTGAAACAGCGCGCCGCGTTGCCCGTCAGGAAGGCATTCTGGGCGGCATTTCCTCCGGGGCGGCGATCCATGCTGCGCTGCAGGTGGCAGCGAAGCTCGGCAAAGGCAAAAAAGTCATCGCCATCATCCCGTCCAACGGTGAACGCTACCTGTCCACTCCTCTGTACCAATTCGAGGATTGATTGGCAGCAAAATACGAGAGGCCACGTCATGCCATTTTGGCGGCGTGGTCTTTTCTTTTTGCCTGGCGCGACTATATAATGAACGGATAAATAGTGAAAAAACCGGAGCGTGAAGCGAAATTGATGTTCCCTACCTTTGCAGAATGCCAGACGTACGCTTTGACATATCCATTGGTTCCGCTTGCTCTTCGCGGCAAATGGTCTTCTGAAATCGACCCGTGGCAGGTGCTGACCACACTGCAGCCTTCCGTGCAGGATGCCGTCTTGCTGGAAAGCGGCCGAGTGGGAAGGTACACTTTTTTGGCGTACCAGCCTGTAGCTACGTTGCGCAGTCAGCGGGGCGAAACGATCGTGGTCTATCCCGATCAGCAGGTAGAAAATATGGAGGCGGAGCAACCGCTTGATGCATTGCGCAAGCTGCTTGCCCGCTACCGTACGCCTGTCGTTCCAGATATGCCTGATTTTTCCGGCGGAGCAGTAGGCTATCTCAGCTATGATATGAACCGCTTTTTTGAGCCGACCCTTCCCCAGATCGCGACGGACGACTTACAGTTGCCAGACCTGTATGTTATGATAATGCAAGACCTTGTTGTCTTCGATCATCAGACGCGGGAGATCGTATTTCTGACTCATTTGTCTGCAAAAGAGTTGAGCGAAGAGACTTATCGACAAGCCGCAAAGCGACTGGAAAAACGGTTGGCGTCACTGGAAAAGCTCGTCGCCGAAGCCGATACGGTGGACTGGGACGCGCTGCGCAAAAGACCGTTGGTGCAAATGACGCCAGCGTCTGTGTCGTTCGCAAAAGACCAGTTCGAAGACGCCGTGCGCCGGGTGCAGGAGTATATTGGCCAGGGTGACGTGTTTCAGGTGAATCTGTCCGTGCGGCAGAGCAAACCGATCCAGGTGACTGCGCCCGATGTGTACAAGGTGCTGCGCAAGCTGAATCCGTCCCCGTATATGGGCTATCTCAGCTTTCCGGAATTTCAGTTGGTCAGCGCTTCCCCGGAGCTGCTGGTCAAAGTAAAAGGCGGCGAGGTTCACACGCGTCCCATCGCAGGCACTCGTCCGCGCGGGCAAACCGACGAACAGGACGAAGCATTGGCCCGCGAGCTGATCGACAATGAAAAGGAACGCGCAGAGCACGTCATGCTGGTGGACCTGGAGCGCAACGATTTGGGGCGCGTCTGCCGCTTTGGCAGCGTGGAGGTCAGCGAGTTCATGGTCGTGGAGAAATACTCCCACGTCATGCATATCGTCTCGCACGTAAAAGGAGAGCTGGCAGAGGGCAAAGATGCTTTCGACGCCGTGGCCGCAACTTTCCCTGGCGGTACGATTACAGGAGCGCCAAAAGTGCGGACGATGGAAATCATCGAGGAGCTGGAGCCAGTCAAGCGCGGCGTGTACACGGGATCAATCGGCTGGTTTGGCTTTAACGGAGATGTCGAGGTCAACATCGCGATCCGGACGATGGTCGTCAAGGACGGGATGGCTCACGTGCAGGCAGGGGCAGGCATCGTGATTGACTCTGTCCCGGAGGCAGAGTACGCCGAGTCGCTGAAAAAGGCAGAGGCGTTATGGAAGGCCCTAGAGATTAGCGAGCAGAGAACGATGAGTTGAGAGGAGATGAGTGTAAGATGATTTTGATGATTGACAACTACGATTCCTTTACGTACAACCTGGTGCAGTATGTCGGTGAGCTGGGCGAGGAACTGCAAGTGTACCGCAACGACAAAATTACGCTGGCAGAAATCGAGCGGCTGGCACCTGATTACTTGATGGTGTCGCCTGGTCCTTGCACGCCGAACGAAGCGGGGATCAGCATGGAGGCCATTTCTCATTTTGCCGGAAAAATCCCGATTTTGGGCGTGTGCCTGGGACACCAGTCGATCGGCCAAGTGTTTGGCGCAAAAGTCATTCGCGCCGAGCGATTGATGCACGGAAAAACGTCTCCGGTCTTTCACGACGGCAAAACGATTTTCCGGGATATTCCTTCCCCTTTTACAGCGGCACGCTATCACTCCTTGATCGTGGAGGAAGCCTCCATCCCGCGTGAGCTGGAGATTACGGCCCGGACGGCCGAAGGGGAAATCATGGCGATTCGCCATCGCGAGTATCCGATTGAAGGTGTGCAGTTCCACCCTGAATCAATCATTACGGAGCACGGCAAGCAGCTTTTGCAAAATTTCCTCACCACCTATGCGCGCCATACGACAGGATAACGTTAGATAGAGGACAAAAACCGCCTTTTTTCGGGCGGTTTTTTATTTGTATAAGACAGATTGTAATATCAAGTGCGACACCTAGATAAAAAAACGGCCCATGATTGATTCGTGTAAAATGAAGTCACGAC
>NZ_JBYTBG010000046.1:0-34331 GCF_058788915.1 Brevibacillus sp. FW301-21C12A | reverse complement strand
TTTTCCGCCTTGTAAAACGCAGGCTAGCTCTGCATTTTTACGCTGCGATTTTCTGTACTTTTATTATGCGATATACACCAGGTACGCTGAGAAGGCTCTTACATCCCCGACGTAGGATTCAATCGTTTTCGGCGCGATCCCGTTCTCCACAAGATACTCTGTGAATTGCTGAATCACGTCCATCTTTTAGCACCTCCTGACATGCAAAAAGACCCTAGGGCTAATCGTTAGCCTTCGGGTCTACGCGTTTGATCCGGCGAACTTGCGAAACGCACGACACATCTCGCCTTCGTCATCTCCCCACGCCTGTCTGATGTCCTCCGGGTCGAGAATGCGAAAATGTCCGGTGAGCCTGTTCCGCTGCAGCTTCCACCCGTTTCTCCTGTCCAAGGTGTCCCAGAGCACTTTGCCGCCCGCCGTTTTGGTTGGCAGGTTTGGAAACAGCATGTGCGAACACCTCCTTTCCCTTTCTTTGAACGCAAAAAGACCCTGCATCCTTTGCTTGGACACAGGGCCGATCGGTTCTGGAACGTTTTTGAGCCTCGTACAGCGTCAGCGGTGGCAGATGCGGCACCTTCTGCCGCTGCTTTGGATACAGACGCTACTTGCGGAACATGGAGGGGAAGGCTAGTGAAGTTGCTGCTTTAGTTTTTGAATTTCATCTGGAGAAAGTTCCGTGTACCTTGCAATTTTGTCGATTGGTTCCCCATCTGCTAACATATTCAATGCCATTTTGATTGCCTTTTGCCGCTCGCCTTCCGCTTTTGCTCCCTTAATCATGTTGAGCTCATCCTTCAGCGCCTTCTCCCGCAACTCGTACAACCTGCGAGCCTCGGCATCCTGGCTCAGAAATTCAAGGACGTTGACCGCCTTGCGAATCGTCGGTTCGCTCATCGCCAATTCCTCCAGTTTCTTTTTGCTCTCGGCTTTAAAAAATAGCATCCACTTGACCAACATATCGCTGGTTTCCTGGTGCACTCCTGATACCTTGGGCAATTCGAGAAAGTGGATCTCCAGATCGTCGGTTAACACAAATCCTTTCTCATCCTCCCGCAGCCGAAACACACTGTGGTAGTTCTCTGTCGGAAGGTACTCAAAGTCTATGATCCTGATCGTGACCGTTTTTTTGAGGTTCCGGTACGGTTCACCTTCGGCCAGCTGTCCCTCGTACATCTTTGCCCAATAGTACAGGGAGCGCTTCTCCATGTCGTACTTGTTGTGAAGCTGCACTTCGATGTTGATCTGTTCGCCCGTCTTCGTTTTCGCTCTCACATCGAGGATGGAAGCCTTGTCTCCGACCTGATCGGCGTTGATGTGCGGATCAACCAGGATGATTCCTTCAGCTCTTTACCTTCCTCCGGTTTCAGCGTGGCATTGAGAAACGATAGCAACAGATCTTTGTTTTCCTCGGTGCCAAAGATTCGTTTGAACACAAAATCGACGATTGGATTCATCCGCTTGGTCACGCCATCACTCTCCCTTCCCCGTCCTTTGTCTGTATTACCATTATACCACCGGAGCGCGGTTCAGACACTCCTGCACAAACCTCCTTTCTGTTCTATCTAAGGGAATATTAAATGTCTGAAATTGGGTTTGAATCGGTTTTTGGTGATGAGGAAAGGGATGGGGGACAGCGAGGGCCGGAAAGTGGGAAACCGACTAGACTGGCTGCAGTTTTTATACTAATCAGCGGGGGTTTCAGGCAAAAAGGTTCGCACGCTTGTTCGCTCGTATGCAAGCGATACCGCCGATCTTTGAACGACAGGATTTTTCAGTGAGCTTAGGTAGAGTTTTGCAGCGAGTTATGTTGTGTCCAGCAAAAACGGGAATGAAGAGGGAAAGCCGTAGCGAGAATACATGAAAGCTGCTACGAGAGCAAGTGAAAGCCGCAACGAGAACAAGCGAAAACAGTATCGAAAACAAAGCACAAGCCCTGTACAAGCCCCACGAAACCCTCCCCCCACCCCCACATACATATTTTTCAAATCAATATAAATAGACGCTAATCACCGCTTGTATTATACTTTTTTGTATATAAATGACTTAGTAAATAAATGTAAAATTATCCATCTGATTCTTCGTTTTTCCACTCGACAGGAATGATGCCCACTTGCAAAGTGATTTTCTCAACAAAAAAGCAAAGCTGCTTTTCGCAGGCGTGTCGATGCTGGCTGTGTCTGGCTGCCTTTATTTCTTCATGTTGGAAAAGCAGGTGCCGTCGCCGACGGAGAAGTTTATTGTCGAGCACATGACCAATCCGAACGGGACGCTGGCTACTTATCTGCTGGACGCTCCTGCGGAGACGGCGGACATCGTGGCCGGGAGAGAGGCGTTGGCGGAATCGCTTGGCCTCTGGATGCAGTATGCGCTGGCGAGGGACGATCAGAAGCTGTTTGACAGCAGCTATCAGGTGTTGCATCGGTACTTTCTCTCGCCGCAAACGTATTTGTACTGGAAGCTGTCAGCAGATGGTCAGTCGCATGTGACGACGAACGCGTTTGGGGATGATTTGCGGATCGTGGACGCGCTGTGGCAGGCGGCTGACAAATGGGAAAAAGAAGCGTACAACAAGACAGCAAACGCTGTAACAGAAACCTTGCTTGCCTTGTCTATACAAAACGGATATCTCGTTGACTTCCATGACTTCGCAAAAAAGGAGTCTCCACACACGCTCAGCCTCGCCTACGTCGACATGTCTGCCCTCAAAAGGATGGCCGATCACGGGATGATCGACGCGGATATGTACAACCGCTACCGGGACCTTATGCGGAATATGCCAGAGGACGGATTGTTTTATCCTAAAATATTCCACGTAGAGAAACAAGTGTACAGCTATGATGACTCGATCAATTTGATCGACCAACTGATCGTCGCGCTGCATCGGGCGGAGATCGGGGAGAGGTCGGAGGCGCTGGTCGGCTTTTTGAAAAAGGAATTTGCGCAGCGTAAGCAATTGCCAGGGCGCTACGACCGTTTAAGCAGGACGCCTGCCGTCTCCTACGAATCTCCGGCGGTCTATGGGCTTGCTATTTTGCTTGCTCTGAAGCAGGACGACCCGGACTGGGCCCGCGAGCTGTATGAGCGGATGGTCAAGCTGCGCAGCGAGGATGCCCGTTATGTTGGCGGATATGTTTTTAACGACAACACGCACATCTTCGACAATCTGTTTCCGCTTTTGGCAGAGGAGGCGATGCGAAGCTACCTGGACTGATGGGAGCGGAAAAATCTATGAAAGGAGCTGAATCATGAACAACAATTCTCCGACGCGCAAGATGGAGATCGGGTATGCCATCCTGTTCCTGCTCACGGCATTCCAGGAAGCGCTGGTTTACGTGCAAGTCTATTGGAAGCAAGCGTACACCTTGACCGAGTTTGTTCTCAGCATGGCGATCCTGCTGGCGCTCTTGCTTGGCTTTACGGTGCCGATGGGGGTATCGGTTGTTCTCATATTCGTCTATATGGTCAGCTACACGGTCTGGCTGGCTACCTACGCGGAATCCAGTGTCATCGTTTACGCCTGGATGCTGGTGATTCCGGCGAATGTGCTGGTTGCGGCATTTATCAGGTCGTATTTGATTCGCAGCAAACGCATTGTGGAACGGCTAGAGGAGCTGAAGGAGATCAATCCGATTATTGATCTCGACACGACGCTGGGCAACAAAGAGGCTCTGGCGGAGACGGTAGTCAAGCAGTCCAATCTGGCCAAACGCTATGAGGATAAATACAGCTTTTGCATGGCGATGTTCAAAATCGAGTTTTTGTCGCTCGTCCAGGAAGCGCTCGGCTCGGAGCGGTATGCGCAGTTGTTGCTGGAATTGTCGAATACGATTCAAAAGCAGATTCGCTTCGAAGATTACAAGTTTTCGCTCGATGAAGGGCGGTTTGTCATTTTGTTGCCGATGACGAACAAAGACTATTTACAACGGCTGACGGGCCGGATTAAAAACGCGATGATGGACGTGTCGTTTACCGATAAAAAAGGGCGGCCACTGGAGCTGGTCATTCGCTCGGGAGCGCTTGTGTTCCAAAAAGACCAGTTTAGCCAGTATGAACAAATCGACAACGTGATCGCGGCGCTCGAACGGAACGCAGAGCTGGATCTGATCGGTGAATACATTTAAGCATGGCTAGCAAGCTAGGAGGGGAAAGGGGGGCTTCCGATGTCGTACACGAGCTGGTTTATCCCCTTGTGCATAGCGGTCAGCGTTATTTTTACCGTAGCCATTCTTTTTCTGACGGTCGCTACTTTCGTTTTTCGCGACAGAGTGAGCAAAAAATACGATCGGAGTAAAATCAGTGGCTGAACTGTTGTTGCTGCTCGCGATTATCAGTATTTGGATCGCGGTGTTTGAGTCGGCTGTCATTATGCTGGGGGCAATCCGCTTTGTTTTTCGGCAAAGTAAAAAGGAATTGGTGATTCCGGCGAATATGGAATCATATCCTACCGTGACGGTATTGGTGCCGGCGCATAACGAGGAGCTGGTCATTTCCGCGACAGTGGAGCATATTTTGCAGTTGAACTATCCGGTCGAGAAGCTGCAGGTGATCGTCATCGCCGACAACTGTACGGACCGCACGGCAGAGATGGTGCGGGCGGTGCACGCCAGACCGGAATTTGCGCAACATCATTTGCAGGTGATGGAGCGGACGGGCACCGGGGGGAAATCCGGCGCGTTGAATGACGCGTTGCGGCTGGCTACTGGCGAATGGCTTTGCATTTACGATGCCGATGCTGCACCGGAGAAAAACGCGTTGGCTTTTTTAATGCAAAAGGCGATGGAGCAGCCAGAGCGGTACGGAGCGGTGTTCGGTCGCAACAAGGCGCGCAATCGCGACCAAAATTTTCTCACCCAATGCATTAACTTGGAATTGGTCACTATGCATCGCGTCTACCATACGGGGCTGTGGGAGCTTTTTCAGCTTGGCTCGATTCCGGGGACGAATTTCATCGTCAAGCGCTCGCTGATCGAGGAGGTTGGCGGCTGGGACGAGGAGTCGCTGACGGAGGATACGGCGATTTCCTTTGAAATATTGAAGCGGGGGCAACTGATCGCGCTCGCGCCGCGGGCAGAGGCCTACCAGCAGGAGCCGGAGAAGCTCGGCGTCTACATCAAGCAGCGCAAGCGGTGGGCGATGGGCAACTATCAGTCCATTTTCGGGAACATCACGCATTTGTTCGACGGGACGAGCTGGCGGATCAAGCTGAAGCTTTTGTATTACGCAGCCAGCTACTTCTGGTTCATGGTAGCCATTATCGTTTCGGATATTATTTTTGTGACCAATCTCGTCTACAAAATCATTTCCTTGTTTCATCCCGAAGTGGTTTCGCCGTTCCAGTTTGCCGAAGACATCTACGTCTATCTGGTAGTCGCCTGGGCGCTGATGTATTACTTGTACGTGCTGCAAATCAACCTCGCGCTGGCCTCGGACATCGGCCAGAGCACGACGAGAAACTTCGTCTTGTCCTGCCTCTCGTATTTCACGTATGCGCAGTTGTTTATTATCATCTCTGTCCAAGCGTTTTTCGGGTTGTTGATGGACAAGGTGACGAGAAGAAAAAGAAAGTGGTACAAGACGCAGCGCTTCACATGAGTGAGCGCGCTCGCTTGTTTGCACAGAGTCTGTCGGCGGAGGGCAGGCTCTTTCTTGTTTCTTCCGGTCTTTCCAGTCGATGGGCTGACCGTTATGTGAATCTGTTATAATACGAGTACAGATTGTTTGAGGAAAAAATAAACGGGCTCGCTGGAGACGGAAACGGGTGGAGAGAGCAGTGAAATACGACGTGATTTTCTTTGATGTGGACGATACGCTGATGGATTTTGACTTATCGGAAAAAAATGCGTTGGACAAAGCTTTTCGCGAGTTTGGGTGGCCAGAAGGCATGACCGATTACGAAGCGGCCTACCGCGAGATTAACAAAGGCTTGTGGCGCGAGCTGGAGCAGGGCGGCATTACGCTCGCGGAGCTTGGGGTGGAGCGATTCAAGCGGCTGTTTGCGGCTCATGAGCTTTCCGGGGATGCGGAAGCGTTTAACCGGCTTTACCTTGCGAATCTGGGGCAGGAAGTGCATCTGCTGCCAGGAGCGGTAGACGTATGCAGCCGTCTCGCCGACTGTAGGCTGGCGATCATCACAAACGGGTTTGCCGAGGTGCAGACGTCGCGAATCCGATTGTCTCCGCTGCAAGACGCATTCGAACAGATCATCATTTCCCAGGAGGCCGGGTTCCAGAAGCCCGACCAAAGAATTTTCGATTATGCGTTTTCCCGGCTGGCGCTAACGGATAAGAAAAAAGTCCTGATGGTAGGCGATTCGTTAACGTCCGATATTCAAGGAGGACACAACTACGGGATTGATACATGCTGGTACAATCCGCACGGCAAGGAAAACCATCTGGGGATCACGCCGACGTATGAAATCCGCGACCTGACAAATTTGCTGGGAGTTGTCGGCAGCAGCGTCGAGAAAATCATTCACATATAAGTTCATTCTTTTTTTCTTATATATACGAATGTTCGGGCGGTATAATAATCCTATTACTTATGATCTAATTGTTTCTGGAGGAATTACCATGGATCATACAACAGATCTTCTGCAGCGTATCGAGACCATGCGTAAAGAGTTGTCTGAGTTGGTCTTGGAAAAAGGTAGTTTTCTGCATCCGACTGTGATCGATATGTCGCAACAATTGGACGAGTACATTGTGAAATATCAAAAATGCCTCCAGTTACACACATAAAGCAGGAAGAAGTTATCCACACTCTGTGGATAAACTTGTTACTAATTGTCTGAATAGTTCTATTTTATTAGGTCTGCCCCAGTTTTGAGCCAGCTTTTTTAGCGTTGCTCAAAAGCTAGGCAGCTTCATTCGCACTCGCTCCTTTTTTTCGCGTGGCCGCAATCAGCAGCAGCAGGAGCGGCAGCACGACTTGCATCAAGAAGCCGTAGTAGGGGAGCGAAGTCATGTCGAAACGCAGATATTTTTCCTTTTTCAAGCATGAATGTTCACCTCTGGCTAAACGTAGTACCCGTCGATTATTTTTCCATCCATTTTTCCAAAGGCTTGAACAGTGTATTCAGCCATGTAATCGGTCCTGCCATATTGGGCAAATCGAATTGAGCCAGTGCCCATCCGCACAACAAGAGCGAGAAAAAAGCGATTTTGTCTCTCAGCGGTTTCTGTCTCAGGGCAGGCAGTTCAAAGAGGACAATCAAAATCACAAGCACCGTAACGCCTATTGTGACGCCCCATCTCACTTTTGTCTCACCTCATCTTCCGGTATGCCGCCTGGAACCGTGACCAAACCGGGACGGCGGATAAACGCCTCGATCCACGAGTTTGACCAGCTCGGGACTGCTCATGTTCAGATTGGAGCGAAATCCCGAGAAACAGGTAGCGCAGCCAGCGAATCGCCGAACCGATGACGAAGCGCTGGTAATAATCCTCCGCCGCTTGAAACAGGGCGAAAAAGGTGATCGGCGCAATGAGGACAAACGGTGTCCCGTCGATCAAAATGACAACTCTGCCCTCCAGCAAGGCCGAACAGGCTGTGTCTGGCCGTTCGGTATCTTTTAATTGCGGAAAGGGCGAGGCGGGGTTGTCCTCAATCATTTCTTCTATATATCCGCTCTCCAAAACTCCGTCGATCTTGATCCGTTTTAGCCGGGCGGTCACTTCTTCGACAAGAGTGTAGTCGACAAGTCCCTCCATATAGGCACTTGCTCGGCCATCCTTCCGAGATCGGGAAAATCGCTTTCTGTCACGTGCATGAGCGGCATCAGCACCTGCTGGTCGACGTCCTGGGCGGTGCAGAGGCCGCTGATGAACACGAGATACGCCTTGGTCGTCTTGCCGATAAAAAAAGGGCGGAACACGACGTCAGAGCATTTGTGTATAGTTGTTACTCCACAGTTTGCCCAATTATGAATTTTTTAATCTGTTGTCAGTGGAATTGTCAGTATTTTTCAACGATTTTACAAAAAAGAACCAACTGAAACGGTCAGTTGGCTCAAAAGATATTCCCCAAGTTATTTGTTTAGACACTTCTATTTTATCAACAACGAATAATAATGTAAACTTTCTCGCCAAATGGAAGTTTAATCGGGGAGAAGAGGCACCCTTCCATTCCTTGACATCCCTAATGCCTACAGGTATCCTTACAAATATTACTCGTCTCTGACGCAGACAGGTCAGCCGGCTGGCTGCCACACCGTGCATTCTCGATCAAAAGGCCGTAACAGGCGGGAGAATGCCAAGTTTTCTATGTTGCAAAAGGATGTCACTATGCTATAGTGAATGACGAACGCAAACTCTATATAAATGTAGAGAAAAGTTGGGAGCGGTGCTATGTTATCCTTCTTGAAGAATTTAATGGGGAAGACACCTACCACCAAAGAGGTGCGAGAGCAGGTTCAGGAGGAATCCATTTTGTCCGCTTCTGATACCGAACAGTCTCATCAGGAAGCACAAAAACAAAAAGAGGCATCTGCCGGCGTCGTAACAACGCTGTCCTTGCATGAATCGTGGGAAGCGAAGCTGAGTACGCAGGAGAAATACGCGCTTTCCTTTATGGCTCAGGAGCTGGAACCGCTGCCGGAAGGGAATATCTCTCTCGCAGGAACAGCGCTTGTTCCGCATGATGATGGAATCGAAGTGACGGCGTTTATCCGCAACAGCTCGGACCGTCCGATCCGCCTGAAGGAAATGACGCTGGTGGTATTGTTCGGGGATCAGCAGTTGTTTACCCGCCAAGCGTTTGACTTGAGCGAGATAGGGGAAATTCCGCCGCGATCAGCCAGACCGTGGTCGTTTGTATTTTCACGCGAGCACTTCCTGGAGGTAAACGTGCTTTTGGCTAACTGGAAGGTCGCATTCGAGATGGCGCAGAAAAAAATGGTGCTGCCGCAACAGTTGGAGCTGGAAGAGTCGTGGATCAAGGCGCTGTCGGATGCGCAGAAAAACTCCTTGATCGAACTGGCGAAAAATCTCCCTGCCTTAAAAGAGGGAGAAGTGAATATCCAGAGTGTGCAAATTCGTCGCTCCCCGGAAGGAGCCCTTCACGTCATGCTGTTGATCCGCAACGGCTCTACGCAGTCGCTCTCCTTTGAAAAGCTGCCGCTCGCTCTCTACGATGCGACAGGGGCAAAGGTGGCAGAAGGAATGTTTGAGCTTGGCAGTTTGACCGTGAATGCCAATACGAGCAAGCCGTGGCTGTTTATTTACCCTCCGGAAAGTATTTTGGTGGAGCAGCCGGACCTGTCGCGCTGGAAGGTGAGTGTTCCGCAGCAAGCGTAGAGAGTCTGGTTTGCATGGGCGATGGGGAAATGTATATCATGAGGAGAGAGAAACTTCGTTCGGGCCCGGACGTGTGAGGAGGTAACACATGTTTTCTTTTGTGAAAAATTTGTTTGGAAAACAGCAGGGTGACAAGGCCCTGGAGGATTTGAAAAAAGAGATTCAGGAAGAGTCTGCGATTGACATTGCGGAGTTGAAAGATACGGAAGTAGAAGTGGAAAACCAGCCCGCAGCGAGCACTTCCGGCAAGCCTGACAGAGTGCGCACAGAGCTGTCCCTGCATCCGATGTGGGAGCAGGAGCTGGATGCGGAGAAAAAATATACGCTGCGATTCTTGCAAGCAGAACTGCCTGAGATGGCACGAGGCTTGATTAGCGTAACGGGCTTCAGCATGATTCCCCAGCCGAACGGCATGACCGTGACGATGTTTTTCCGCAATGCGACAGATAAGCCTGTGCGCTTCAAAAACATCGGTCTGGCTATTTACTTGGACGACAAGCCGTTCGCGCGGATGAGAGTCGACCTGTCTGATATGGGCGCTATTCCTCCGCATACAAGCCGTCCGTGGGAAGTGCTGTTCCCGGAAGAGAGCTACCTGCACGACAACTTCATGTTCAGCCGCTGGAAAGTCGTGATGAAAGCAGGAAAAAGATCGCACATCTGGCCAAGTACGCTGGAGCTGGACCCGGAAATGGAAAGACGCATGACACAGCGTCAAAAAGACCGTCTGGAGTCGCTCGCGTACTCTTTGCCGCCGATTCCGGTCAACTCGGTGCAAATTACCGGGTTTGATATCGGGAAAACGAAAGAAGGGCAACTGGTTGCCGCATTGCTGTTCCGCAACGGCCTGTCTACGGATTATCGTCCTGACAAGCTGAAAATCACGATTTCCGATACGGACGGCGATGTCGTGGCGCGAGGCGTTGTGGATGCCAGCAAGATTCGCGTGAAGCCGGGGAACAGCCGTCCGTGGCTGATCGTGTTCCCGCCGGAATTCGTGAAAAAACCGGATGCCAATCTGCGCAGATGGGTTCTTGACGTAGAATAGGCGCAAGAGCTCTCGATCGCAGAAATCAGGAGGAGGTTGACATATGAGTTGGTTATTGGAGAACTGGTTTGGCTCCAAGGAAAGCCTGGAGCAAGTACGTGAAGATATTCATGAGCATTTGCATAAAGAGTTTTACCTGGGGGTGTCGGGGATCGACAACCCGCAGCAATCGGCGAACCGGGTTGAGGCCAAAGAGCTGTTTCTGACGATGAACGGTCCTTGGGACAATCAACTGGAGGAGGCGGAGCAGGAGCTGCTGCAGTACGTCCACGATGAGCTGCCTCCGGTCGTTCGCGACGAGGTCGGCATTATTCCGTTCTACACACAGGTGACAGATGAAGGCTACCTGGTGCTGACGTACATTCGCAACGCGACAAACCGCAACGTGCTGTTGCAAAAGCTGCCGCTGACCCTCGTGACTGCTGACGGCGAAGAGGTGGCGAGAAAGACGTTTGACTTGATGGCAAACGGTCCTGTGGGCCACATGGCCAGCCGTCCGATGGAATTTATGTTCCGCTGGGAAGAGTTCGACCGCATTCCTGAGAAGGAAGTGCCGCTGACTCTGACCTATAAAAAGCCGGAAAAACGCCGCATCGAGGAGACCCAGGAGCTGAATATGGGCCTGAGTGCGGACGAACAAAGCCACTATACGCAAAAAGCGGCGGAGGAAGCTCCGGTGGAAAAAGGAAAGGTAGATTTGCAGGTCCTCGATATCAAGCCTACCGATGATAACGGCCTGAAGGTTGTCGTCGTATTCCGCAACGGACTGGAGAAGCGCCTGGAGTTTACCGAGGTGCCGATCATCGTTCACGACAAGGAAGGCGATGCGGTTGCCCGCGTCAGCTACACGCTCGAAAACATGAAGGTGGAAGCAAACAGTCAGCGCATCTGGGCGTTTGATATCCCGTCTTCTTCGATTAAAAAAGCAGAAGTAAACCCGGACGAACTGAGTGCCTACATTCCGCAGGCGCGTCAACGCAAAAAAGAAAAAGCATATGTAGAGCCTGCTACCGAAGACAACAAAGGCCTGCTGCAGTAATGGATGAACCCTTTTTGCCAATGGTGAAAAGGGTTTTTCTCCTGCCATAACGTTCCAAATCTTGGGGAAACAGGGTTGCTTTTCGCCCTTTTTATCCGCTATGCTAGGACGAGAAGCATAATACTTGAATACCTTTTTGAACGTACTGAAATGGATAAGCGCGAACATTTATTCATTTCGATACGTTAAGAAAACCTTCCACGACAGCGCATGCCCCTTTGTTTGAGCGGGCGGCGATAGAGGTTTTCTTGCTGCGCTAGTTGCAGGGGAAAGTAAGGAAGGACTGTGTTTATGAAAAAATCGATTCAAATAGCCGTGTCAGTTGCGATGCTGCTCACGCTTGTACCGCTGGGCGTGCGGCCTGCACTCGCTGCCGCGCCTGCTTCCAATGACAGCTATCTGAGCAATCAGTTGCACATCAGCCAGATCAAGGCCGACAAGGCGTGGCCTGTAGTCAACAGCAACCAGGCGATTACGATTGCCGTGCTCGATTCCGGAGCGGACTACAATCACCCTGACTTGAAGGGGAATCTGCTGCCGGGTGTCAATCTGGTCAACCCGGGGAAATCGGCGCAGGATGACAACGGGCACGGGACAGAAGTCATCGGGGTTCTCGCTGCAAAAGGCAACAACGGGATCGGGGTATCAGGGGTAGTCTGGAACGCCCGGATTTTGCCGATCAAAATTTTGAACAAAGATGCAGTGACGAATGTGGACATGATTGCGAAGGGGATCAATACAGCGCTCGACAGGGGAGCCAAAGTTATCCTGATGTCGTTCAGCAGCCTGTCCTATTCCCGCTCCTTGAAAGAGGCCATTGACCGTGCGGAGAGAAGCGGAGCCGTCCTCGTCGCTGCCAGCGGAAACGAAGCAAGCCGCGTCGCCTATCCGGCTGCCTACCCGACAGTCGTTGCGGTTGGGGCCGTGAATGGGAAAAACCAGGCGATTTATCAATCGAATACGGGGCCTGAGTTAAACATTGTGGCGCCGGGGCTTAACGTATATACGACGAAGCTGGGCGGAAAGTACGGATCGTTTTCCGGTACGTCAGCGGCAGCGCCTCAAGTAGCGGGAGCGGCGGCCCTGATTTTGGCCCGCTATCCAAAACTGACGGCGCTGGATGTGAGGCAAATGCTTTACCAGACAGCTACAGACCTCGGCGAGAGCGGCTGGGACCGGCAAACAGGCTACGGATTGCTGGACGTGAACAAGGCAGTGCGCAGCGCGCTCTCCGGCGACTTTTTGGAGCCGAACAACTCTTTGCAGCGAGCCAAAGCATTCCCTATCGAACAGCAAATACGCGGCAACCTGGGGCCAAACGACACGGTAGACTGGTTTAAAATGGATGTGCCGTATGACGGAAAAGTCAGCTTTACGGCGACGATTAACTCCGGGGTATCCTCCGCCATGGCGGCTACCTTTTACCCGGAAAACCGAACGCCGATTACGCAGTATTTTGGAAACGGGGATACCGTTACCGTCCCGGCAAAAGCGGGCAGGATGAACATCAAGCTGATGCGAAACGGCGGCGTCAACTCGTTTGCCTACGTGCTGACGAGCAAGTTCACGATCAACCCGGACCGCAATGAGCCAAACGATACGATGGCGACGGCAAGGCCGCTGGTAGGCAACCAGATCAGCGTCACGGGCAACTTCCACCAGGAGGGCGACCAGGACTGGTTCTCCTACTACGTCCGCGAATACGGGCATATGGATGTGACGGTGACTCCCGACAACAAGCGGGTGGACCTGGTGCTTGCCATAGGAAAGCAGGAAACCGGAAAAAATACGGTTTGGGACCCGCTCTACGACAACGTCGACCGCGATAATCCGTCGGAGCGTGCGAGCAAGGAAGTCTCCCCGGGAAAATACTACATTCGGGTCAGCGAGTATCAGCAAAATGCGGTGAACGGCGAATATCGCCTGGATCTCGGGTTCACCCCGCTGAAAAAAGATTTGAACGAGCCGAATGATACGTACAGCAGGGCGTCGCCGCTCGCCGCTGGAGGGGTCATGACCGGAACGATTCCGACGGCTTCGGATGCAGATTGGTTTCAATTTACGCTCAATACAGACTCGTACGTCACGATTCGAGCCCCGTTTATTCCGGTATCCAGCGGTTTTCGCATCGCTCTTTACAGCGAGAAAAACATGAACTACGCGCTCGCTTCGACAAACGAAGTGGCTGAGCTGTCCGATCGGGGCAGCGAGATTTTCAGCCTGCGGTTGCCAAAAGGCAAGTATTACGTGCGCCTGAACAGCGGCATTCCGTTCAAGTACGATGCGTACAAATTGACAGTTACGCAGCAGCCCCTCGTCTCGGGGTATCGGGATATTTCCGACCATTGGGCGCGCACAGAGATCGCCAGGCTGAGCTCCAAAGGAATTGTCCAAGGCTTCGGCGATGCGACGTTCAAGCCTAACGAGGCAGTAACTCGTGCGCAGTTTGCCACAATGCTGCTGCAGGCGATGCGCGCAACCGGCTCGAAGGTAGCCAGCGCGTATTCCGGACGGGAAGTGTTTTCTGATTTGCCAAAAAAGCACTGGGCGTACAACACCCTTGGAGTGGCTTATCAGCTCGGAGTCTTGAAGGGGTATCCAAACAGTCAGATCAAGCCTGACCAAGCTGTTTCGCGGGCGGAAATGGCCGCGATGATCGCCAGGGCGAAGGGCGTGGCTCTGAACAGCAGCAGCGCACCGAGCTATCGCGATGTTCCGGCCGGCCATTGGGCAGCACCGGCGATCGGCGCTTTGACGGCAAGAAACTGGCTAAACGGATACGGTTCGCTCTTCAAGCCACAGGGCAGCGCTACGCGGGCCGAGGTTGTTGTATTAATCGCCAAATCGTATCAAGTGTAAGAAAAAATTTTCCGCTTTGCGTTCGACAGACGCATGGCATGGCTATATCGTCCTTGTGAAAACGCGGCTTCGATCACCTCAGACGCTTCCCGCAGGCGATTCCAACAGCGTTTTGTACAGGGCGATTTCGGCCAAAGAGGTGCTCTGGCAAAAGTCTATTGACACCACCTCAAAAAACAATTATTCTATAATCCGTAATGGATACTCTTATCCAGAGCAGGCGGAGGGACTGGCCCTATGAAGCCCGGCAACCGTCTGGAGCGGTGCTAACCAGCAGGACGGAAATCTGTTCTGGCCGATAAGAGGATGAAGGAAGCTAAAAGCGCTCAAACCTTTTCCTCCAAAAGATGGAAAAGGTTTTTTATTTGCGTTTACGTCGATAAAATCCTGACTCGGCTACCAAACTATTTGTATGAGGTCAAAGGAGGTATTTTCTCATGGCTTTGCAAAAAGGTCGTCGTCTGTTCACATCTGAGTCTGTAACCGAAGGACATCCGGATAAAATTTGTGACCAAATTTCCGACTCCATCCTGGACGCCATTTTGGCCAAGGATCCAAACGCTCGCGTAGCTTGCGAAACTTCCGTAACTACCGGGCTGGTTCTCGTAGCCGGTGAAATCACCACCAACACGTACGTGGACATCCAAAAGCTGGTGCGCGAAACGATCCGTGAGATCGGTTATGATCGTGCGAAGTTCGGCTTTGACGCTGACACTTGCGGCGTAATCACTGCGATCGGCGAGCAATCCGCTGACATCGCTCTCGGCGTAGACCAGGCTTTGGAAGCGCGCGAAGGCAAAATGACCGACGCTGAGATCGAAGCGATCGGTGCAGGTGACCAAGGTCTGATGTTCGGCTTTGCTTGCAACGAAACACCTGAGCTGATGCCGCTGCCGATCAGCATGTCTCACAAGCTGGCTCGCCGCTTGACTGAAGTTCGCAAAAACGGCACACTCGCCTACCTGCGTCCTGACGGCAAAACGCAAGTAACGGTTGAGTACGATGGGGACAAGCCAGTTCGCATCGACACCATCGTGATTTCGACTCAACACGCTCCTGAGACTACCTTGGAGCAAATCAAGCAAGACCTCATCGAGCAAGTTATCAAACCAGTTGTTCCGGCTGAGCTGCTGGACGCTGATACCAAATACTTCATCAACCCGACTGGCCGCTTCGTAATCGGCGGACCTCAAGGGGACGCTGGTCTGACTGGCCGCAAAATCATCGTAGACACTTACGGTGGCTACGCTCGTCACGGCGGCGGCGCGTTCTCCGGTAAAGATCCGACAAAAGTAGACCGCTCCGGCGCTTACGCTGCTCGTTACGTAGCGAAAAACATTGTGGCTGCTGGCCTGGCTGACAAATGCGAAGTGCAAGTGGCTTACGCAATCGGTGTAGCGCAGCCTGTATCCATCGCTGTTGATACTTTTGGTACAGGAACCGTTTCCGAAGAAGATCTGGTGAAACTGGTGCGCAAACACTTCGACCTGCGTCCGGCTGGCATCATCAAGCAGCTCGACCTGCGTCGCCCTATCTACAAACAAACAGCGGCTTATGGCCACTTTGGACGCAATGACCTGAAGGTTCCTTGGGAGCAAACAGACAAAGCAGAAGTTCTGAAGCAAGAAGCTGCGCAACTGGCAAAATAAGAACGACAAAGAAAGAGCCTGGTAAAGCTACTGGGCTCTTTTTTTATTACGGGGAAAATTTTCCAGTTATTGGTGGGCTTTAAGCGAAGGGGAAATGTAGGACTGTGTCGAATCTCCTAGTGAGGAAGTAGAGGAGGGGTTTCTTTGCCGAACAAAAGGCTCTTCCTGACCGTATTTGTTATTTCTTTATTGCTGGTTATGTCTGCATTGGGGATTGGTGAATTTTACCAATCAAAAAAGAATGCCCAAAAAGTGCAACCTTTTCCCCAAGTAGATACGTCTATAAGCATAAGCGAGGCGGAAATTGCTGAGCCAAACGTCACGCAGAACGAAAAAGCAACGGTAAAGCCGAAAAAGTGGTATAACAATCAGGTAGTCGTCCTGACGTATCACCATGTCACGGATGCATCAGGCCAGCGCTACGTCATTTCGCCTGAGCAATTTGCAAAACATATGTCGTTTTTGCACGAAAACGACTTGCAGCCGATCTCGTTGGATGAGTTTTTGCATTTTGTGGATACAGGGAGCTTGCCGACCGAAAATGCTGTCCTGATTACCTTTGACGACGGCTATGAGAGTTATTACACGAAGGCTTTTCCCACCTTACGTACATACGGCTACCCGTCAGTGAACTTCGTGATCGCAGGGCGCTTGCGAGATGTAGCCGATCGAAAACGGGAGAACATGACGACGCCACTTACGCGTCAACAAGTCATGGAAATGCTTCACTCTGGGCTGGCTGATATCGGTTCGCATACGTACAGCCTGCACGAAGAGGAAGCGCGGAATGAATGGGGAGAGATGGGGCCAGAGACGGCTCCCGTCTATTTGCAGGATTTACAACGACTGGAAAATGAGAAAGAATACAGGGATCGGCTCTACGTTGATTTCAGTATGTCTCGTGCAGGCTTGAACAAATGGATGGGCCGGGAGATAAAAACGATTTCATTGCCTTTTGGCTACACGAATCCCATCGTACTGGAGACAGCGCGACAGGCAGGCTACGGATATGTCTTTACTTCTACACCCGGTTTTGTCAAAAGGGGAGTAGATCCGTTCGCCATTCCACGAAATGATGTGGGCCTGCGAGATGTAGATGAGGTCAAACTCCATCAGTTGTTCACGAAAGCGAAAAAAGAGTTCGAAGGAGAGCAATCATGAACAAAGTGATCGACATCAGCGTGCTGGATGGGGTGATTAAGAGAACCATTGAAACTGTGGAAACGAGTAAAACCCAAATTTTTGATATAGCCGAAAGTGCCAGACAGCAAGGCAACTCGTTGAAGTTTGACTTGCACGAGCTTCGGCAGGAGATCTCGAAGGTCATCCAAAAGGTCGATGCGCTGGAGCTGGCCTATCGAAAGTCGCGCAACAGGCTCGTTCAGGTAAGCCGCAACTTCCACATGTACACGGAAGACGACATTCGCATCGCCTACGAGGAAGCGAGCCGGATACAGGTGGAGCTGTCCATCTACCGCGAGCGGGAAAACAACCTGAAGCGCCGTCGCAACGACCTGGAGCGACAGTTGCGAACGCTGGAGGAAACGATCGACCGCGCCGAGAAGCTCGTTTCCCAGATGAGTGTCGTGCTCGGCTACTTGACTGGCGACCTGAGCAAGATCGGAGAAGCGCTGGAATCGGCCAAACAGACTCAATTGATGGGGCTGAAGATCATCCAGGCCCAGGAAGAGGAGCGCAAGCGTGTCGCACGCGAGATTCACGACGGACCGGCCCAATCGATGGCAAACGTCGTGCTGCGCTCTGAAATCGTGGAGCGGATGCTGAAAAACGAGCGCATTCTGGAAGCGCAAATGGAGCTTCACGAGCTGAAGGAAATGGTTCGCCTGAGTCTGGCTGACGTAAGACGGATTATTTTTGACCTTCGCCCAATGGCTCTTGATGACCTCGGACTGGTGCCCACTCTGCAAAAATATATCCAGACGTGCGAAGAACGTATCCGTGCTTCCATTGATCTGGTAGTATTTGGTGTGGAGCCACCGCTGCGCAGCTCTGTCAAAGCTGCGATTTTCCGCCTCGTTCAAGAATGCTTGAACAACGTGGAAAAGCACGCTGGAGCTTCTTCGGTACAAGTGAAGCTGGAGTTTCTGCAGGAGTCGCTAAGTCTCGTCGTCAAAGACGATGGAGTCGGATTCGATCTGGAAAAGCGCATGGCAAACGGCAACTCCTTTGGGCTTTTGGGAATGCGTGAGCGCGTGCAACTGCTGGAAGGCAGTGTGGATCTGCAATCAACTCCTGGCGAAGGAACAAAGGTAATTTTCCAAATACCGTTAAAAATATGAACCGATACAGATTATGTACACAGGGGGATGAAACATGGATAAAAGACAGCAAGAGCTCCGCATCGTGATTGTGGACGACCACCAATTGTTCCGCGAGGGCGTTAAGCGTATTTTGGAAATGGAAGAGGACTTCAAGGTCGTCGGCGAAGGGGCGGACGGCGGAGAGGCTGCTCTGCTTGCGGAGGAGCACAAACCAGACGTTCTGCTGATGGATATCAACATGCCGAACATCAATGGCGTCTCTGCTGCGGAAAATGTCATTTCCGTGAGTCCCTCCACGCGAGTTATCATGCTCTCGATCCACGACGACGAGGGCTATGTATATCGCACGCTGCGTTCCGGCGCGTCCGGCTACCTGCTGAAAGAGATGGGCACCAGCGATCTGGTGGATGCCGTACGCGTGGTAGCCAGCGGCGGCGCTTACATACACCCGAAGGTGACGGGCAAGCTGATCGAGGAATTCCGTCGCCTGAGCGAAAATGAGGGTACGGCCGAGCGCAGCTTCTCTGTTGATGAATCGCAAACGATCGATCCAAAAGTGATCGAATCGCTGACCCGCCGCGAGCGGGAAGTGCTGCAGTTGATGGCGGAAGGAAAAAGCAACCGGGCTATCGGAGAATTTTTGTTCATCAGCGAAAAGACAGTGAAAAACCACGTCAGCAGCATTTTGCAAAAGCTGAATGTCCAGGACCGCACACAGGCGGTTGTCATTTCGATTAAAAACGGCTGGGTGAAGCTGTAAGGCGAGGCTGCGCGCCCGGTTGGCACCCTGTTCAAGCCATTCGGCATACCTTTGTATAGGAGGGGGTATGACCGTGATGGAAGAACTGGTTGTATGGCTATTGGCGGCTTTTGGCTGCTCCTCACTGCTGGTGATGGTAGCTGAGCGATGGACCAGTCGGATGAACAGCATGACCGAACTCCCGCAAGAGCACTACCGTTTGTTGGTACACAATTCGGAGCAGGTGCTGGAGCGTGCCGTAAGAAAGCTTTTGTTTCGCTCATACTGGAGTGGCAAGCCTGTCCGGATTACCTTGATAGAAGAAGGGTCTACGGACGATACGCCCCGGATGCTGGCGATTTTGGCGCGAGAGCCGTACGGCTGCGGCTTTGGCGCGGCAGACGGCCAGCCTGAGCTGGCGACGGGAGCGATCGTGATTGACTTGCGGGAGAAGCGGGAAGGAGCCTGATTTTTTCGGGCAATTGAATAAACGTACAGGGCTGTCGAGCAAATCGGCGGCCTTTTTGTGTTCGCTGCAAAAAAATTTGCCGGCCTGCCTTGTCTTTTTGCACAATGGTGGCAGAAAACACAAGCGGAAATGGGGGAGGCAAATGCGCGAGTACTTGCTGTATATCAAATGCGGCACAGAAGCAGTGGCGCCAGTCCAAACGTATGTGACGCCGAGCTTTTCTGTCGATCGGGCTTTTTGGCAGGAGAGGGAGGGCTGTGTGCTGCATGTGATCGGCAAGACGTCGTCGCTTGCCCTGGCCTTTTCCTTGCGCGAAAAAATAAACGAACGGTTGCGCAAGCGCGCGGGAGAGCGGAGCAAGCTGACAGATGCGCTGGTCGCGGAGCTGCGGGGGCTGGCTGTGGCGAAGGTCAGGGAGGCGAGCGCGCTATACGGGCGGGAAGTGGAGAGAAGGCAGGCAGGGCACAGGAGCCGGGAGCATCAGCCACACCCGCGCCAATCCGTGCAGCATGAAGCGTGGTTTGCGTGGGAGGCGATAGCGTGCAGCGTGGAAGTGAGGCAAGCGGGCGAGCGGGATGAACAGCTTTTCAGTCGCGAGTCTGCTCATTGTGTGAGCGAGAGGGTGGATGTTTCTGGAAGAACTGCCTCTCCGTTTTTGCAACATCGGCTCGCGGATACGTCTGTCCATTGCAGCAGGAGAAGTTCTCGATCTCCATCTCAGGCTCATGAGGCAAGGCAGCCATTCCTGTCTCGGGATAATGGGCTGCAAGCTATACCCTATCCCGCTAAGCCAGCAGACAGAAACGACATTGCCTTGAGAGAACTGCTGGATGGCCGCGCTCTTTTCTGGGATGAAGTCGAGACGCTTTTGCAGAAACGCGGAGTGGAAGTGGACGATCTTGCCGCTGTATTGCACAGGTACGTGCTGACTGGCAGAGCGCGGTGGCTTCCCGGAGTGCGAATGGACATGTGCAGCAACTGGCGGCAGAGTCGCTTTGTACTGACGTGCGAGCGATGCGGAAGCGCGGGGCGCGAGGTTGAGCTGACCTACTGCCATACGTGCGGGCAAGGCTGCGCATACTGTACGACGTGCCTCGGGATGGGCAGGAGCAAGTGCTGCACGCCGTATATTTTGCTTGCGGCAGGCGGTTCTCTGCCTGTCGGGAGCAACAAGGGCACAGGCCAGGAGCCTTCGCGGCTGGAGTGGACAGGCAGCTACTCGGACGATCAGGCGAGAGCTGCTGAGCGCGCTCGGCGTTTTGTAGCGAATCCGCGCCCCGGTCTTTCCGAGTTTTTGATTTGGGCCGTGTGCGGAGCAGGCAAAACCGAGCTGCTGTTTCCTTCCGTAGCAGAGGGACTTGCGGCGGGAGGCCGCGTGCTGATTGCTACCCCGCGCAAAGACGTAGTGCTGGAACTGGCTCCTCGCATTCAACGGGTGTTCCCCCACGCGCGGGTGATTGCCGTCCACGGCGCCAGCGCTGAAAAATGGGAGGAGAGCGACATCACGATCGCGACGACCCATCAGGTTTTGCGCTATTATCGCCGCTTTCTGTTGGTCGTACTCGACGAGGCCGATGCGTTTCCGTACCACAATAATCCCGTCCTCTACCGGGCGCTGGCCAGAGCTGTACACCAAGCGGGGAAGCTGCTTTATTTAAGCGCGACCCCACCCCGCTATTTGCAAAAACGACTCGTTTCAAACGATCGTTCAACTCGGCATGGCACGGCGGCCAACCCGCTTTTTTCTGCCACCCACGTCCTTTTGCCGGGTCGCTATCACGGCTTTCCCCTGCCCGTTCCCGAGGTTCTAACGGTCCGCGGACTGCACAAGCGCGTTCGGGCGAATCGAGCAGTGCCTGCATTGACAGATGCGGTGCAGCGTTCGCTGGAGGCAGGACGGCAAGTTTTTGTCTTCGTTCCGCGCATAGATGACGTGGAGGTAGTGCTCGCCTATTTGCAAAAGTGGCTGCCGTCTCGTGCCGAGCAGATGGCAGGTGTCCATGCTGCGGACCTGATGCGCGAGGAAAAGGTGCTCGGCTTTCGGCAAAAGCGCTACACCCTCATGGTGACGACGACGATTTTGGAGCGGGGGGTAACGATTCCACAGAGCGATGTCGTTGTCGTCGGCGCGGAGGCCCCTGTCTTTGACGAAGCTTCTCTGGTGCAGATTGCTGGCCGCGTGGGCCGAGCGTTCGACGATCCGGCAGGCGCCGTGTTGTTTTTGCAGACAGAACGCGCTCTGGCACCCAAGCTGGCGGTCAGGCAAATTACGCGGATGAATCAACTGGCGAGCAGGCTTGCAAAAAGAAGGGGGCACTCATGAGGGGGAGTACATGTGTCAGTTGCGGCGGGCGTGTAAATACGCCCAAAAGAGAAGGCGTTGTCCGCGCGCGTGCAAGCTGGCTATCCCGTCCCGTCAGCTATCCGGCGATCTATCGCTTGCTGCACGACCTCCCGGCCTGCGCGAGCTGTATTGAAGCGTTGCCGTTCATCGGGGAGCAGTTTTGCCGACAGTGCGGGCGGGACATGCGAGCGGAGCCGTACAGCAGCGAGGGCCGCTGTCGCGACTGTGTCAGGGAAGTGGACGAGCCCCTGAAGGAAAATCGCAGCCTGCTCCGGTACGAGCAAGACGGCAAAAGTCTGCTCAGCATGTTCAAATACCGCGGTGATGAGCGCCTGGCTGGCTATTACGGAACGCTTTTGGCAATCGCGGCCTTTCGCTTTTACACTCCGTCCCGTTTTGCCTGCATCACCACTGTCCCGCTTCATGCCAGGCGGCTGCAGGAGCGCGGATTCAACCAGGTGGACTTGCTGGCAGCCTATTTGGGGAGTGCAACCGGGATTCCGGTGAGGCCCCTGCTCACACGCATAAAAGAGACGGAGAAGCTGAGCAAGCAGGGGGGACGCGCATCCCGGCAGGAAAGCATGCGAGAGGCTTTTGCGTGGAATGAGGGGGCGGTGCTTCCTGGGTTTGCCCGTGGCCGTTCTGATAGCCGGGGCGCCGATCATAGGAATCTGACCAGCATACTTGCAGCCGGGATTCATTTCTTGTTTGGCAATTGGTTCAGCCTGCGTTCTTCCATCTCGCATACCTCTCATGTAGCCAAAAGTGGCGAGAGAGATTCGCAAGCCAATCCCGTTCCGAAACTGGACAACCGCAACAGAGCTGCGCACGCCAATTTCGCTGCGAACCTGGACAGCCACGACAGAGCGACGTACGCCAATGCCGCCCCGATCCTGGACAGCCACGACAGAGCGACGTACGCCAATACCGCCCCGAACTCGAATAGCGGCGACAGAGCAGCCTATGCCAATTTCAATCCGAACCCGAACAGCCACGACAGAGCTACACAACCCAATACCGCTCCGCCCCCAAATAACCGCATCCCCCTACCCGCCACTCCCCCGAAAATCCTTCTCATCGACGATATTTACACAACCGGATCGACTCTCCGCTCCTGCGCAAGAACATTGCGAGCACATTTGGGGACAGTTTGTGAAATTTATTCCTTGACAATATACAGATAGCCAGTTTGGAAAAATTACGATATCATGGAAGTATACAGCAGTCGGGAACTGAATGAACTTTCTGGATGTTGAAGGGGTTGTTTTTATGTCTCTGGGCAAGCTGGCAAACTGCTCGCGGTGTGATGCTTTATTTGTACAAACAGTTCGTGACATTTGCCCCAAATGCTATCAAGAGGTGGAGCAGGAATATGAAAAATGCGCCCGGTTTTTGCGCAAGCGCGAAAATCGCGGAGCCAATATTCACCAGGTGAGCGAAGCCACAGGGGTGAGCGTGAAGCAAATTACGAGGTT
This sequence comes from Brevibacillus sp. FW301-21C12A, assembly GCF_058788915.1. Lineage (NCBI taxonomy): Bacteria > Bacillati > Bacillota > Bacilli > Caryophanales > Paenibacillaceae > Brevibacillus > Brevibacillus sp. FW301-21C12A. Next base: position 11,134 of record NZ_JBYTBG010000046.1, on the reverse strand, counting down.
TATCAAGGAAGGGCGAATTTCTGTAGATGGTAACCCGAACCTTGGTTACCCATGCGAGATTTGCGGGATTTTAATCCGCACTGGCAACATGTGTGACGCCTGCATGAAGGGCTTGAAGCACGAGATATCGCAGCAGCTTGAAGTGGATCAGCGCTTGGAGCAGGAGGCGCGGGCACGTCAGGCGGAAGCGGCCGTCTATCGAAGAAAGCAGAATCGTGACGAATAGTTTTGCGCAAAAAAACTAATCGTCAAACAGGAAATTGCCGATGATACTACTAAGAGGTATCATCGGTTTTTCTTTTTATTAGGGGACCCGTTCCCGCGAAAATGTCCGGTGGTTTGAGAGGATGGTAATCAGATGCGGATTAATGAACCAAACCGTGTCGGGATGATTAATGCTTACAACAAGACGGCCAACAACCAGGTAAGCAAAAGCGGAAAAATCCCGATGGGCAAGGATGAGGTCAACATTTCCACGGAAGCGCTGGAAATGCAGCGCCAGATCGAAGACGCGAACGCGCCACAGCGCCGCGAAAAAGTGGAGCAGTTGAAAAAGCAAGTCGAGGAAGGCACGTATCGCGTCCCAAGCGAGCGGATTGCCGATAAACTACTGTCTTTTTGGAAAAAGCGATAAACCAGTTCTCTAGGGGAAGACGAGGAGAAACGCGAACATGGATAGACTCTACGATCTGCTCGACAACTTGATCCAGTTGCACAAAGCCTTGTACACCTTGGCCACACAGAAAAAAGATGTGCTGGTGAAAGGAAATGTGGATGAGCTGGTGGCGATTACCCGCCAGGAACAAAAGCTAATCAAGGGCGTCACAGCAGCAGAAGCAGCCCGCCAAAGTCTGGTACAGGAATTGACCGTCCAAAAAGGCCTGGCGCTCCAGGAAGGCACACTGGCTGAATTGATCAAGTTGACGACCAGTGCGGAAGAGAAGACGCGGCTTGCGTCCTATCGCGACGAGCTTGTGCGGATTGTCACCGAACTGCGTGAGGCAAACGAGCTGAATCAGCAGTTGCTGGAGCAATCCCTTTCTTTTGTAAACATGACGCTCGACCTGATTACGGACACGCCGGAGGACGACTTCATCTACGGCCACCCGAGCACGGACACATACCGCCAGGCGAGCCGAACATTTTTCAACAAAAAAGCGTAAAGAGGTGCTGACATGCGCTCGACTTTTCATGGAATCGAAGTAAGCAAACGCGGCCTGTTCGCCCAGCAGTCCGCCTTGAATACGACCGGACACAACATCGCGAACGCGAATACGGAAGGGTACACGCGGCAGCGGGCGAACATGCAGGCGACCCCGGGCATTCCGTATCCGGGACTCAGCAACAGCACAGAGCCGGGCTTGCTCGGAACAGGTGTCAACGTTGTCAGCTTGCAGCGGATTCGCGAAGAATTTCTCGATGTGCAACTGCGCACGGAGAACAAGCACTACGGATATTGGGAAGCGAAAAGAGACGTTTTGCAAAAGGTCGAGGGCATTATGAACGAGCCTTCCGATACCGGGATGCAAAAAGTGATGGATGAGCTGTGGAAATCGTGGCAAGACCTGTCGCAAAATCCTGAAAGCCTGTCCGCTCGTGCAGTCGTTCGTCAACGGGCCATTGCCGTGACAGAGACGTTTGCCGCCCTGAATACATCACTGACCGAATTGCAGCGTGATTTGGACAATGTCGTGGCGACCAAGGTCATTGACATCAACTCCATTGCGCAGCAACTGGCGAACCTGAACAGACAGATCGGGGATGTGGTGCCGCACGGCTATCAGCCAAATGATTTGTACGACCAGCGCGATGTGCTGCTGGACAAGCTGGCGAAGCTGACCGATGTCAAGGTGACCAATCTGAACAGCGGCATGATTCAGGTAACGATTGACGGGCAGGAACTGGTGAACGGCCGGACAGCGGTGACGATGGCGGTGGAGAAGGATGCCACGACCGGTTTCAATAATATTACGCTGGGCGGAGCACCGTTTATACCGCAGTCGGGCGGTTTGCTCGGAACGTTTGAGGCGCGCGGCATCCCTGGTACGGATGCGAATGGCCAGCCAACCATGCAAGGCCCGGTGCCTGACATGATCCGAAAGCTGAACCTGCTTGCAGAAAATATCGCGACAGAAGTAAACAAGTTGCATTCCACGGGAATGAACTTGACTGACATTGAAAACAGAAAGACTAACCCGACGGCAGATTTGGAGAAGCTGGACTTTTTTGTGAAAAAGAATGACGCCTTGCCGCTTACTGCAGCGAATATACAGGTCAACCCGAAAATTTTGGCCAGCCTGAATTCTATCGCGGCGGCGCAGGTAGAAGACCCAAATACGGGATCGGGAACTTCCTTTTACGGCGACGGACGCAATGCGCTCGCAATCGCCAGCATCAAGTTCAAGCCGTTGCAACTGTTGACAGGCTCATCCGGACAAATCGAGTCCACGACCTTGGACGACTTTTATCGTTACACGATTGCCCAGCTTGGGGTAGACAGCCAGGAAGCGACTCGTATGGAAAAGAACTCGGAACTTCTGGTCGGGCAAGTCGATACGAACCGCCAATCCGTTTCGGGCGTCTCTATCGACGAAGAAATGTCCGAAATGGTGAAATACCAGCATGCTTACAACGCTTCTGCCAGGGTCATGACCAGCATGGATGAGATTTTGGACAAAGTGATTAACGGGATGGGACGTGTGGGCCTCTAGTCTAGCCTGCGCGTGAACATCTGAAAGGAGCATTTTCATGGCCGTTCGAGTAACCCAGACCATGTTAAACAATAATATGATGAGAAACTTGTCCAACTCCATGGGCAGAATGGACAAGCTCCAGGAACAGCTCTCTTCCGGAATGAAATTTTCCCGCCCTTCTGATGATCCGGTGGCGGCGAGCCGGGCGATGTTTTACCGCTCTTCCTTGATTGAGAATGAGCAGTTCCAGCGCAACGTGAACGAAGCGCAGTCTTGGATGGAGTTGTCTGACAAGTCGTTGGAAGAGGCCGGGACGATTTTGCAGCGCGTGCGTGAGTTGGCCGTAGCATCAGGCAACGGTGGGCTTGGGGCAGATTCCTTGCAAGCGATGGGAAAAGAAATCGCAGAAATTCGAGATCATTTAGGTAACATTGTCAACCAGACGGTGGGGGGACGTTACATTTTTGCAGGAACGGATACGCTAACCCCACCATATGACAAGGCCAGTGATACTTTAACGTTTACAAACAGAAATGAAATTCTGCTGGAGGTAAACAAAGGAATCCATTTGCCCATTAATGTCATCGGAGCCGATGTGTTTGATTTCAAAGGGGCAGACGGCAATAACGTCTTTGATCTCTTGAAAAAGATTGTAGCTGATTTGAACGACGGCAAGCCTGTTAACACAGAGCTTGGAAACATTGACCAACAAATCGACAAGCTGCTTGCGGAGCGAGCCACGCTTGGTGCGCGGACCAACCGGATCGAACTGATAAAAGGCAGATTGGAAAATGAAGAAATTAGCGTGACCTCGCTCATGTCGCAAAACGAAGATGCCGATGTGGCGCAGGTCATTACCAACCTGAAGATGCAGGAAAACGTCCACCGCGCGGCGTTGGGGGCAGGCTCGCGAATCATTCAGCCAACCTTGCTCGATTTCCTGCGCTAATCCAATAGGGGAGACGACCAAAAATGAGACTCCCGCAAATCCAGATTCGCCAAACTTACGCGCAACTAGGATTGAACATTACAAAGCCCGTTCAGGAAATTCGCCAGCCGCAGGCCGAACTGAATTTGCGCCAGGAGCCTGCTGTTTTGGATATCAAGCAGGCGAAAGGACAGCTATTCATTGATTCCAGTGAGGCGAGGGAGAACCTGGACCTGCGCAGCTCGGCACAGCGAACGAGAAACAATGCAGACTACGGACGCCAGAAAGTGCTGGAGGCGATTGCCCAGATCAGTATGGAAGGCGACCGTTTAGCTGCCATCGAGAACAAAGGGGCAAACCCGATCGTCGATATTTCCTTTGAAGAAAGCATTATTTATCAGAGCAGGGAGATCATTGCGGAAGGCTCGATTATCGGAGACGGTATTGAGATCAGGTACGATCTCCAGCCGGCCCAGATCAACGTACAGGTGCGCGGCAAGAAAATGGACCCGGTTATCCATCGGCCTGTTCACAATTATACGCCGGGAAAAGTGGAAGGCTACATGAGACAATGGAATCGTGTCGAGTTTGATGTGGTAGGATTGTATGTAGATCAAAAGATGTGAGGCAGGAGAGAAGATCATGACACAATCCCAGGCGATACAGAGCATGGAGCTGTCTTTTCCGGATGGAGTTCCCGGGTTTCCGCAGCTTTCGCGCTTTCAAATGACGCAGGAAGAAGCGGGACAGCCGTTCTATAGCTTGAAATCGTTGGAAGACGAGCAGGTAGGCTTCTGGATGATAGACCCGTTTCCGTTTTTTCCTCAGTATGAGTTTACTTTGGCTGAAGCCGTGAAAAAACAACTGCAAATCGAGGAAGGAACGCCACTGTCCGTCCGCACCGTCATCACTGTCCGCAATGAAGGCGATGTCACCGTCAATTTGAAGGCGCCGATCATCATCAACGAGGAAAAGGCTTTGGCCAAGCAAGTGATATTGAATGACGAAAACTACGATATCCGCCAGCCGCTCTTTCAGCGGCCTAAAGCGGCCAGTGAGTAGGTGAACTATGCTTGTCTTGTCGAGAAAAAAGAACGAGTCGGTGATGATCGGCGACCAGATTGAAATCAAGATCATTGAGGTCGAGGGCGACGTGGTGAAAATCGGCATCGAGGCGCCGAGGGAAATAGACGTCTATCGCCAGGAAATCTATCTGGCGATTAAAGAAGAAAACCGTCTGGCTTCGCAGACGAAGATCGATCTGTCGAGCCTGACGAAAATGTTTGGAGCCAAATCTGATGCGCTATAGCGTGTCAGATTTTTTTGTGCAGGTATTCGGTATTTTATTTGGATGCGAAAACAAAAGAAAGGCCTGGTAAATATGTTGTTGGCCGTTGTGATTATTGATTTTTGTATCCAAATCAGATACTTACATTGGTTTTTTCTAGAATCCTTGCATATAATAACAGTATAGGGAGGTGTTATTACCTTGAATGCGAAGGAAATTGCTGGAACCAACATCAAAAAGTATTTGGATGCGAAAGGAGTCAAGCATAGCTGGGTAATGGAGCGAACGGGCATCAGTAAAAAAGCCTTTTACGATTTATTGCGAGGGGAAGGCAATGTAGACAAACACATTGAGAAAATCAGTGATCTTTTTCGGATTAAAGACCCTTTATTTTTCTACTCGCATTTTAAAGAGCCAACCCCGCCGCAAGAAATCGAAGATCGCTACAGCTTTACGAAATCTGTTGCTATGTCATTTCATGGAGAACAAACCAGAGATTTTGCAGAGTCAATGGAAGTCTTGGCCGATTTGATAAATATGCTCGATGTTCTTCACTCCATAAACGAAGAGACAGGGAATCGTAACTAATAGGCACGGAGGTTGCCACCGTGATTACTCAAAAAAACTTGGAAAGCTTGTTAAAGCTGAACGAAAGCTTGCTGCCGGAAATTCGTGAAAAACTAATGGCGATTCGCATGAACCCGGACCCGTTGCTGGCCCAAAAGCCATTAGAGTACGTAAAGACCGTTTTAAGAGAAGAAGCGAATGTCATTGAATTTCCTGTTCCTCATGACAGCTATGGCGGACTGGTCTATTATTTGAACGGCAGATTTTATATTCATATCAATACAGGTCAGCCTAAAGTATATGAGAACTTTATGTGGGCTCATGAATATTACCATTTTCTGTTTGACCGTGATAAACTGCGTGATCGAAACCACCACTATATGTTCACGGATGGAATACTTGATCCAGATGAGCGACTTCCTCATTTGTTTGCCTCTGAATTTTTAATCGACAATCATATTCTGCAAAGGAAGTTTGCCTATAATCAAAAAGCATTTGCAAACGAATCACTTGCCTTGCAAATTATTCGATTGATCCCGACGTTTGAAGTTCCTTACAAGGCACTCGTTGTCAAACTGGCTCAGGAGCAGCTGATTTCAATCGAACAAGCAAAGGAAGTTGTTGATTTTTCTTATCGAGACTTTCTTCCGGATGATGTGAGTTCATCCTTGTTAGAGCCTACGAGGACGATACTGATTGACAGTTTTGAACAATTGTTGGACGCTGCAAAGGAAGGCCTTCATGACGATGACCTGCGTGCCATCCAGGCCCAGTTCGCGAGCCACCTAAAAAAGATCAAGAAATGGAAAGAGGTATGCAGGGAGGGTATCTGATGTCTGCCGCCAGTGATCCAAAATGGGAATCGATTCGCCCATTCCTGAATCTGGATACGAAAAAGCTATACGGATCATTAACGCAAGAAAAAGCTTGCTATATACTGGATAACCAGTTCATGACCTCCCTGAAAAAAAGCATTCCCGATCTGCCGAGATTGCTCCAAGGGATGAGTGAATCTGCGATCATCCTGATACCTGAGGAAGTGTTGCTGGAAGCCGGAAAAAACCTGCCGGGCAAAGAAAGAGTCGAGGAGCTATACTACGATTTTTTTCGGGAATTGTCTCGACACAAAACAATCTATGTGACTGCTTTGACCGGAATCTGCGAGATCGTCTGCGAATCGACGACAGTTGCTGCAGCCCTGCACAAAATCCGCAGGATAGCTATCGAATCCGTGCCGACCAATCCGGTGATCCAGGCTGAGATCCAAAGCTTGGCTCTGCACGCCAAAGAAGATGTGGGCAAGCTCAGTGCCTGCATGCAGGCGACCGGTCGGGATGGCGGCGAGAGAATCGTCAATTTGATGGCGCTCCTTTTGATAGGCGAGTATTTCGGTCCGATTTTTGTATGCAGCGACGATAGAAAGGGGATTTACACACCCTATAAAGCCTATCAAAAGAACGAGAAGCTGCGAGAGTGGATAGGTGCTGGGGGAATAGACGAATTTCGGGAGATGTTCCAGCTTATGTCGTTTGACCGCTTGTTGCAAAAGGCGGTATACGAGGTGGAATGTACGCAGCAGGAAACGATGGAGCTGCTCAGGCGTTGTCGACCTTCCGAAAAAAATGTTCTCTATTCCATAGACGGCTTGGCGGAAAACGACGAGCTTTCGCACGAACGCTTTGCGGAGCTTTTGGCTCAAAAACGAATACAGATCACATTTTGAGGAGGAGCCAGGCGAGAATGGCTCTTTTTTGTTGGATCTTCATTGGCAAAATCGTCGCACAGTTTTTTGCAAAAAAAGTAGAAAAAACACTAAACAAGGATGAATCTCCCACCGATAATAAAAATGTAGGGGAAAAACGGCCTAAGCGCGCGATTGGGTTCGGCTTTTCCGAAACATTACCCAAACCTTCCGCAGGGACGTGGAGGGCACACTCAAGGAGGAAAATATTCATGCGTATTAACCACAATATCGCATCTTTGAACACGTATCGTCAGTTGAGCACTAACTCTGCTAACACGAGCAAATCCATCGAGAAATTGTCTTCCGGTCTTCGCATCAACCGTGCAGGCGACGACGCCGCAGGTCTTGCAATTTCCGAAAAAATGCGTGGACAAATCCGCGGGTTGGATATGGCGTCCAAGAATGCACAAGATGGTATCTCTTTGATTCAAACTGCAGAAGGTGCATTGAATGAAACTCACAGCATTCTGCAACGTATGCGTGAATTGGCGGTTCAAGCAACAAACGACACTAACACCTCTGCTGACCGTGGTGAACTTCAAAAAGAAATTAACCAGTTAACCTCTGAGATTGACAGAATCGCTGATACAACTCAGTTCAACACTAAAGTATTGATGAAAGGTGCTTATGGAACTACGGCTTCATCTGCAAACAGCACAAACTTAGCTGTAGTTTCTTCTAAAGCAGACACTATCACCGCTGGAACTTATGCTGTCAACGTAAATACTGCAGCAACTCAAACTACTTATGCGAGTAATGCAGCAGTAGACCTGGCCGGTACACCAGTAACGGTTGATAACACAAACGATACATTGGTTCTAAATGGCGTAACGATTAAGTTTAACGCGGGTGTAACAAATGATACATCATTCATTAACCAAATTAACCAATTTACTTCTCAAACAAACGTAGTTGCTTCATCAGATGGTGGCGGCGGTATTATTCTTACAGACCAAAGATATGGTAACCATGCAATGACCGTTACCGGCAATGCTGAAACTGCCTTGTTTGGCACGGAAACTTATACTGCAGGTGTAAACGCATCTATTAACACGGTTGGTGGTACTGCTGTAACTGTTGCAGCTGATTCTACAGATGGTAGAAAATTGACCATTACAAGTGGTGCTCTGAAGGGGATGGTACTTCAAGCAAACGCGACCGGTGCAGTCAACGTATCTGTTACAAAGAGTTCGTTGAGCATGCAGATCGGTGCTAACGAGGGTCAAAGTTTTAGCATGACTATTGAAGATATGGGTGCAAGATCATTAGGTGTTAACGCTATTGATGTTACCTCTGCATCCTCTGCAACAACTGCTATCACGACCATTCAAACAGCTATTGATGCAGTTTCTGCTGAGCGTTCTAAACTTGGTGCTTACCAAAACCGTTTGGAGCACACTATCAACAACCTGAACACATCTTCTGAAAACCTGACTGCTGCTGAATCTCGTATACGTGACGTAGATATGGCAAAAGAAATGATGGAACAAACGAAGAACAACATTCTTGCTCAAGCCGCCCAAGCTATGCTTGCTCAAGCTAATCAACAACCACAAGGCGTTCTTCAATTGCTTCGTTAATATTAATCAGACAGACCGTTGGGTTAATCCCCTTCGGTCTTTCTTTACCTAGATGGAAATAGTAGGAGGGTTTTAATTGGAAGAGGTCATTGATGTATATGAGAAGGAGATAGTAGGGCGATTAGTGACATTTACTGTTAAACGAAGTTCATCAAATACTGACTTTCCATATATCGTAGTTTCGTCCTTAGATGTCACTGGTGCAGGCCAAACAGTAGAGGAAGCTAAACAAAAGTGTGAAAATGCGACAAAAATGGAGATATTAATGAATAGCTAACCAAAAGTTAGACCGTGATAGATTGACTCACGGTCTTTTAACTTGCAATTTCAACTAACTTGGGTTTGGGTTGCCTATACGGTTGTTTGGTCTTCATGATGCTGTATACAATACTCACAAGTCTTCTGGCAACGTAGACCATTGCTTGTTTCTTCTTCCGCCCTTCCTTGATTTTCTTCTGGTAGTATTCATACATGAGAGGGTTAATACCCTGTCGGATTTGTGTCAATGCTAGGGAGTAGAAGGCTGTGTTCAGTTCACGGTTACCTAGCTTGTTCGTGTAACGGTTCTGCGATTCACCAGAACTATGTTCAATGGGTGCAATACCTGCTAGCTTGGCAATCTGAGAGTTATGCTTGAAGCGGTTAATGTCACCAATATTGGCGATAAAAGTAGCGGCTAGGACAGTGTCTACTCCTTGAATTGTTTTCAATGGGTATCCTGTCTTGTTAATTAACTTGTCGAGTTGTTCTTCCAGTGAAGCAATTTCCTTTTCCATATGGTTAATGGAATCAATATAGGAGCGGATGGATTGGTTACGTTCTTCTTGGTATCCGTTATCCGCCCACCCATTGGCGGCAATAGCGTCCAGGATTTCCTGAGCCTTGTTCTTTGGTACAGATTTGTTAAACTTTTGAAGGATTTTCGTTAGTTCTTCTGCCGAGATATTCCCCACCATTTCACAAGAAGGGAAGGTATGGAAGAATCCTCTTGCGGTCTTACTTTCTAAGTCTTTGAAGAACTCCGTATAGTTCGGGTAGTGATGTACCAGTAAGTTATGAAGACTGATTTTCATGTTTGCCGCCATTTGGACGAAGTTGTTTCTTGTGCTTAGGGTTTGCTTTATCGCAAGGTAAATGTCCTGAGGGTTGGCGATAGGATGAGCGTCATACTCCATGATAAGGTTCATGCAGATAGCTTTTGCGTCAAGTTCATCCGTCTTATTACGGTTCGTCCCTCTGTTCCGCTTCTTCTTTGTGTAGGAAGAGTTGACTTCCTTAACGAGACAACCTTGTTGAATCAGAAACTTGGCTAGGGAACGACCGTAAAAGTTTGCGTCCTCTAGTCCGAAAATTACGTCTTTTCCATCGGCATGTTTCTTTACGTTTTCAAGGAAAGCAGGGAAATAAGAGGGTGCATTTGTAACCTTAAACTGTTTGATTACGTCACCAAAACAATTGCATAGTACAGCAACATGTGTTTTCTTATGCAAATCAACACCGACAAACAGGTATTTCGTTCTATCGATTGAAGCCATGTAGATTCCCCCTATGATGTTATGTAGGAGATAAGGAAACGGACAGCGTCAGTTTTAGCGTTAGCCCCACCGAAAAGCAGGCTCGCAATGATACGTTAGTCTACGTTTACCTTATCTCGTTAAACTAGTTGCTGATAATGGCAGGATGCTGACCCTGTGGACAGGTAACATCTCCGTACTGGTAAATACCTTTGTAGAAGGCTTCACGATCTAAAATCCGCTTGACCTGAACTTTAGTAAAATCCTTGTTCTGTGCGGTCTTATAGCCCTCCAAATTGAGTTGTGAAGCGATTTGTTGAAGTGACCAAGTTGGATATTGGTTACGTAATTCAAACACTTTCTGGACGGTTCTAGCCGTAGTAGGAGAGATGGAGAGTACTTTACTTCCTTTCTCTACCTGATACCCAAATGCAGCTTTTCCCCCTGAATAGCCGCCCTGTTGGGCTTTCTTCCGTCTACCTCTTGCTAGTTTCATTGTTATTTCAAGTCTCTGGTACTGGTCTAGTAGTTCCATGAGACCATTAATAAGAAAGTCGCTAGGGTCTTTCTTATGGATACTGTAGGTGGGCTGTTCGATGCTACGAATGTCAACGCTATGTTTCTTGAACTCCCTGTGAATGAGAACTTTCACAATGTCAGACCGCCATAAACGGCTTGTATTGAGGACAACAACATAATCAATGGATTGAGTAGTAGAGAGGGTGGCTAGCTTTTAAGCCCCGAAATTGGATTTGAGTCATACCCCCTTATCTTGTTAAGCTGATATCAGAAGAACAGAGGGGGATATTTTTATGCAACG
>NZ_JBYTBG010000045.1:0-35773 GCF_058788915.1 Brevibacillus sp. FW301-21C12A | reverse complement strand
CGCTTAGTCATTCAAGAATCCCACCCGTACACCGCAAGGTGGAAGGCTTGCGGCTTTAGCCGTGGGAGTCTCAAAAGCAAGTGAATAGGCTTGTCTGCTATTGTTGGGAAAGAACCTCGCTCGCGCATGCAGCGGCATGGCGGGAACTACTTGGAAAACGCAGGAGGAAAGCAAATGGGAATCAAGCTGGATATGGTAGGACTGGTCGTGCAGGACATGAAAAAGGCGCTGGACTTTTACCGCGTGCTCGGGTTTGCGATCCCGGAGCAGGCGAACGAAGAGCAGCACGTGGAAGTCGCACAGGATGGCGTGCGCCTGGCTTTTGACACGGTGGAGATCGCCAAAAGCGTGTACGGCGGATGGGAGCCGGCGAGCGGACACAGAATCGAGCTGGCCTTTTTATGCGACGATGCCGCAGCCCTGGATGCGTTGTATGCCAAAATCGTCGAGCATGGCTACGAAAGCCACCGCGAGCCGTGGGATGCCGTCTGGGGCCAGCGCTATGCGATTGTCAAAGACCCGGATGGAAACCTGATTAGCCTGTTTGCCTAAAGGCACGGTGGCAAAAAAACGAATGCAAGCCGACTCTCTTCGGACAAGAGGATCGGCTTGTTTTCGTTTTCGCGGGCATGATTCTTTTCAAGCCTGGTTGGTTCGTCCATAATAAGCTTGTTAACCGATCGGCAAAACAGGACAGGTAACAGCGATAGCGCGAGGAAGGAGGCGGGCGTTTTTTGCAAAAGATGGCTGTACTTTTGGCTTTATTCACACTGATTCTTTGTTGGCCACAGGCTGCGCCCGCAGAAGCGCAGGCCCAGGAGGAGCGCATCCTGCGCGTCGGCTTCGACAAAAGGCTGCCGCCCTTGTCTTACGTGGACAAAAACGGGGAAGCGGCAGGCTTTGACATCGAGCTGATCCGCAGCATGGACTCTCTACGCGGCTATCAGATCGAGTATGTTCCGCTGGAGTGGGAGGAGACGGTCACCTGGCTTACAGAAGGCAAGCTGGACCTGGTGGTCGGGATGAAATATACGAGCACGCGCGACACGTTGTTTGACTTCAGCGATTCGTATTTGACGGCGGCGGACGCGCTGGTCGTGCCAGCAGCCATCCGGGACATTTCCGCGATTAATGATTTGCGCGGAAAAGTCGTGGCGATTCAGCGGGATGACGCGGGCATCGCGCAGTTGGAGAACATTCGCGGCGGCAAACGGCTGGTCGCCTTCAGCCAGCCGGACGCTTTGGAGATGCTCTTTTTGGGCCGGGCGGACGTGTTTTTGGGCAACCGCTGGACGGCCGAATACGTGCTTGCGGGAACGGGCAGGCAGCAAGACTACCGGATTCGCACCGGGCTGATTCCGCCGTCCGACTATGCGTTTGCCGTCCGCGAAGGCAACTACGAACTGGTCAACAAGCTCAACGAGGGCTTGGCCCAACTGCACCACAACGGGATGTACGAGCAGCTTTACTCGCGGCATCTGGAGCCGTACAGCGCGCTTGCGATCGACTGGTGGCGCAAGCTCGTGTACGGGCTCTTAATCATGATGGGGATTGTCGTCATCGTCTTGGCCGGAAGCTTTTTCTGGAACAACCGTCTGCAAAAAGCGGTCCGGAGGCAAACAGCCGCGTTGGCGGACAGCTTCGCTTTTCAGACGACCGTGTTAAACAGCGTCGACAACGGGATCTTGTCGTTTGATCGGGAAGGCAGGATTACGCTCATCAATCACGCGGCACAAAAATTGCTTGGACAAATGGAAAAGGCTGCCCAGCCATCCATATGGGATTGTCTGCCTCAACTGCCGATCCGCCAGGCGCTGCACATGGGGGACGGGCACATGCTCGAAGGCGAGTTGCACCTGGGCGATGGCTCGGGCCGGATTGTGCATTACTACCTCGCCGCCTTGACCAACGGAGCGGGCCAGCAGGTGGGCGGGATTCTTTGCTTGCAGGACAGGACCGAGCAAAAGCATTTGCAGGCGCGGCTGATCGCGCAGGAAAAAATGCGGGCGCTGGGCGAGCTGGTCGCAGGCATCGCCCACGAAATCCGCAATCCGCTCACGGCGATCAAGACGTTTGCCGAGCTTTTGCCGAAGAAGCTGAACGACGAGCGCTTTCGCAGAGAGCTTGTGGAGCACGTGCCGGAAGAAGTGGCGAGGATGAACCGGATCATTGAAGATTTGCTCGACTACTCGCGGGAAAAGCCGATGCAGCGAAAACGGGAAAACTTGCAGGAGCTGGTGCAGTCCGTGCTCGGGCTTTTTGCCAAACGAATCGAAAGCGAACGGATACGGGTCACAGTCGAGCCTGGCCTCGCTGTGGACGTGTTCGTCGACCGCGACCGCATCAAGCAGGTGCTGATAAACTTGCTGCTCAACGCCATTGAGGCGATGGCCTATTCGGAGGACAAGCGCCTGACTTTTTCCGTGCTGCCGACAGAAGCGCACACGGTATGCCTGGCGATTGCCGATTCCGGGCCGGGCATCGGCGAGCAGGAGCAGCTTCATCTGTTCCAGCCTTTTTACACAACGAAAAGCCAAGGGATCGGGCTTGGCCTGTACCTCAGCCAAAAAATCATGCGCGAGCACGGGGGAGAGATTGACGTGCGCAGCGCGCCTGGGACGGGCACCACGTTTTTCCTGACATTTGCCAAAGGAGGGATATGCGATGAACATTTTAATCATTGACGATGAACGGGCGATCTGTTCGTCGCTTTCCTTTGCCCTGGAAGACGAATACCGCGTGTTTACCGCTTCCGGGCCGGAGGAAAGCTTGCAAGTGCTGGATCAGGAGCCGATCGACGGCATTTTGCTCGATCTGAATTTGCGCGGAGCGAGCGGCATGGAGCTGTTGCGTCAGATCAAGGAAAAAAAGCCGGATGTGGTCATCATCATGATGACGGCCTACGGCTCCATCGAATCGTCCGTCGAGGCCATGAAGGCAGGAGCTTACCATTACTTGACGAAGCCGCTCAATCTGGAGGAAGTGAAGCTTTTGCTCCGCAAGGCGCTCGCCTTCCAGCAGCTTCATCAGCAGGTTCAGGTGCTGAGCCAGGCGGTGCGCCAGCAGGAAACGTATGCGGGCATCATCGGCAAGAGCAGTGCCATGCAAAAAGTTTTCCAATTGATCCAGAAGGTCAAGGACATCAACTCGAATGTGCTGATAACAGGCGAGAGCGGCACCGGAAAAGAGCTGGTCGCCCGCGCGATCCACTACCAGGGCGAGCGGCAAAAGGGCGCGTTTTCCGTCATCAATTGTGCGGCGATCCCGGAGCCGCTCTTGGAGAGCGAATTGTTCGGGCATGAAAAAGGGGCGTTTACTGGGGCCTACGCCAAGCAGCAAGGGCTGTTTGAGCGGTCGGACGGGGGCACGATTTTTCTCGATGAAATCGGCGAAATGCCGCTCGCCTTGCAAGCGAAAATATTGCGGGTCATCCAGGAGAAGGTGGTGACCCCGATCGGCTCGCAGCAGCCGAAGGAAGTGGATGTGCGAATCATTTCCGCCACGAACCGCAATTTGCAGGAGGAAGTCGCCAAAGGGAATTTTCGCGAGGATTTGTACTACCGCCTGAACGTCATCCCGATCCATCTGCCGCCTTTGCGTGAGCGCAGGGAGGATGTGCCGTTGCTCGTGGAGCATTTTCTGGCGCTGTATTCGGCCAACATGGGCGTGCGCAAGAAAACGTTCAGCCCGGATGCCAAACGGATGCTGTATCACTACGCCTACCCTGGCAATGTGCGGGAGCTGTCCAACATGCTCGAATACGCAGTAGCCCTCTCGGAAAATGAGGTCATTGAACCGCGCGACCTGCCGGAAGCGGTGCGCGAAAACCGCAGCGGGGGCACAGTCAGAGAGGCGGCAGAGCGCGGCCTGTTGCTTCCGGAAGGCTTGACGCTCGCCGAAGCGGAGCGCATGTACATCCTCTATACGCTGGAGAAAAACGGCGGGCATCGGCTGAATACGGCCAGACAGCTCGCGATCAGCGAGCGGGGATTGCGCGACAAACTGAAGCAATATTTGCGGGGTGCAGAATGAGAGCAGTCAACGCATGGCTCACTGTCGCTGTCGCTGCAATCGGCCTGGCCCTTTTGGCAGCAGGCTGCACGCCAAAGCCGGAGTCAGCCCAACCCGATTCGGGCGACGAGCAGCCGTTTTTGACGATTGCGACAGGGGGAGCTTCCGGCCCCTACGACCTCATCGGGGGAGCATTGGCGAAGGTGTATCATAACCAGCTCGGCTACAAGACGGCGGTGCGCTCCTCGGACGGCTCCGTGGAAAACGTCCACCTGCTGGAGAGCGACAAGGCGGATGTGGCTTTTGCGATGTCGGACGTCGCTTCGTTTGCGCTGGGCGGCCTGGAAAGCTTTCAGGCGAGCGGGCCTGCTGTGCATGTGAAGTCGATTGCCGGGCTGTACTTGAACTATGTGCAAATCGTCACGCTCAAGGACCGGGACATTCGTTCGGTCTACGATCTAAAAGGGAAGCGGGTAGGCGTCGGCGCGCCGAACAGCGGGGTAGAAGTCAACGCGCGGATGATCTTAAACGAGCACGGCATCGCGTACAAAGATATCCGGCCCGAGTACCTTTCGTACGCAGAGGCGATTGAGCAATTGAAAAACAACGCGATTGACGCCGCCTTTGTCACCTCCGGCCTGCCCAATTCGGCGGTTTTGGACCTGCAAGCCACCCATGACGTGGCGATCGTGCCGATTTTGCCCGAAGACATCGAGAAGCTGACGAAGCGCTTTGCCTTTTTTGAAAAAGCACAGCTTCCCCCGGGCATCTACCAAAACGACAAGGCCGTCCCGACGGTCGCGATTCGCAACATCTTGCTCGTCCGCTCTGGCATGGGCGACGAGCAGGTGTACCGGCTGACGAAAACGTTTTTTGAAAACCTCGACGCCCTGCAAGCCGCGCACGAAGCCGCCAAGCAAATTGACAGGCAAACGGCGGGCAAGGAGCTGGTCGTGCCGCTCCATCCGGGCGCTGCCAAATACTACGCCGAGCTGGCGCGGCCTCAGGGACAAACGCCATAGAGGAAAAAAAGTACGCGACAAACGATCGACCCGGCAATAAATTCCGCATCGAACGGAGTTTTTTGCCGGGTTTTTGCGTGGGGAAGGCTGGGCGAGCGTGCGCTTGCTTGAGAGACTTTCTTCGCAAAACATTCTGGCACGTCGAAAAATTCTACAGAAACCTGGGCGTCATCCGCATCTGCGCCGTTACGAGTGGGCCGCGCGGAAGAAGCTTGGCACGAAACTTGCTATAATATGATTGCGATTGCGTTTTGAAACCGATTACATTCCGCTTTCGGGGAAGCAGGACGGTTTCTGGCTAGAATCAACAACAAGGAGGAAGAACAGTGAATCAAGCAAACGATCGCGCCAATTCGCGACGCATCACGGGAAACATCTTCAAAGGTTCGATCGGCAATCTGATCGAATGGTATGACTGGTATGTCTACTCTGCGTTTGCCGTGTACTTTTCATCCGAGTTTTTTCCAAAAGGAGACCCGACCAGCCAGTTGCTCAACACAGCGGCCATCTTCGCCATCGGCTTTTTGATGCGCCCGATCGGAAGCTTGCTGATGGGTCGCTACGCCGACCGTCACGGCAGACGGGCAGCGCTGACGCTTTCGATTACGGTCATGGCCAGCGGTTCCCTGATTATCGCCTTGACGCCAGGCTATAGCACTATTGGCATTTATGCGCCTATTATTCTCGTTCTCGCTCGCCTGCTGCAAGGTTTGTCCCTGGGGGGAGAATATGGCACCTCCGCGACGTATTTGTCCGAGATGGCAAGCAGCGGCCGCCGCGGCTTCTACTCCAGCTTCCAGTACGTCACTTTGATTGCCGGACAGCTTTTGGCTCTTGGGGTACAGATCGTGCTCCAGCAAATTCTCAGCGAAGCCGACATGCACGCATGGGGCTGGCGCATTCCGTTCGTCATCGGAGCATTGGGCGCTTTGGCTGTACTGTGGCTGCGCCGTTCGATGGACGAATCCGAGCAATTTTCGAAAATGGAGAAAAAGAGCCGCGAGAGCGCAGGAACCTTGCGCGCCTTGATGAAGCATCCAAAAGCGGTGCTGACGGTTGTCGGTCTTACGCTCGGTGGAACGATTGCTTTTAACACGTACACGACGTATTTGCAAAAATTCATGGTCAACACAGTGGGACTCCCGAAAGAGACCGTGAGCTGGATCAACTTTACGGCCCTGTTGGTCTTCGTAGTGCTGCAACCGATTGCGGGCATGCTGTCTGACCGGATCGGCCGCCGTCCGCTCTTGATGACCTTCGGGATTGTAGGGACGCTGTTTACCGTACCGATGTTCCTGATGATGGAGCAGACGAAAAGCCCGATGGTAGCCTTCCTGCTGATGCTGACAGGTCTTATCATCGTCACCGGCTACACCTCGATCAACGCGATTGTCAAAGCGGAGCTGTTCCCGACGGAAATTCGCGCGCTCGGCGTAGGCTTCCCGTATGCGATCACCGTTGCCGTGTTCGGGGGAACCGCAGAGTTCATCGCGCTCGGACTGAAAAACATCGGCTCCGAATCGCTGTTCTACTACTACGTCGCCGGCTGTATTGCGATCAGCCTGATTACGTACTGGCGCATGGGCGAGACGTCCAAAGAGTCTCGCATTGAAGCCGAGCTGGACACGAACAAGAACGTAAGCTAAACACGAAGCAGGAGCTTTTGAAACAGCAAAGCCGCCCGGACGATCCCGGCGGCTTTTTGCTGTTTTTCTGCTTTGTCGCTACGACAGGTAGACGTTCAGTGCCGCCTGAACGACGCGTCCCGCGTGCACTCTCGCTCCGTGGCGAATGAGCACCGCCTCCAGCGCTCCGAGCAGGTGCAGGATGTTTTGCTTGCGGCAACTGTAGCCTATCGTTTCGATGCGCCAGATTTTCCCTTTCAGCGGGCCAAAGGAGCTGGCGATCTCGATCTGAAATTCTTGCAGCAGCATCGCCCGGACCGACTCGCTGTAAAGCTGCAAGCTCATCGCCCGCAAAACGCTCGGCTCGGCTTCGACGGGGTCAGGTGTCATAATCGTCCGCTGGGAAACCGCCAATGGTTTGTTCATGCCCAAATCCCTCTCTCCCGGTTTTCTTTTCTATAGAGAAAAACCGTTCCCCCCGAAACGTTCCGGAAGAAACGGTTGCTTGCGTTCTTGGCTGTCCAAGCGTCTTTGTCAAAAGTCGATCTTGAAGTTCAAGAAGCCTGCCTTGCGCAGCGCTTCGTAGATGATGACGAGGGCAGGGCCGAGAATCAGTCCGAAAAAGCCCATCACCTGAAAGCCGAGAAACAGGCTGACCAGCGCAGCAAGGGCGCTGATCCCCAGATTGGAGGCGAGCACTTTCGGCTCCACGATCCGCCGCACGACCGTAATCACGAGGAACAAAATAATCAGCCCGATCGCGAGGCGTGTATTGCCAGTCAAAAAGTTGTAAACCGCCCACGGCACGAGAAACGAGCCTGTGCCCAAAATCGGCAAAATATCTACGAGCACGATCAGCAGGGCGACGACTGCCGCATACTTGACCTGCAAAATCAGCAGCCCCATAAAGGAGAGCAAAAACGTCATCAGGCTGAGGATGATCTGGGCCCGCAAAAAGCCGACGGTCGCGCGGTTCAACTGGGAGAGCACCACGTTGACCTTTTCCCTGGCAGATACTGTGAACATCCGCATGAAGCCTGCGCGCAGCCGCGGCAAGTCGAGGCTAATGAGAAACAGGGCAACGAGGTAAATGATCGTGCTGATGAGAAAGCCCGGGATGATGGCCGCTACGCCCAGGATGGCTCGTGCGACACTGGAGGCGCTCGTGATCGCCCAGTTTTTCAATCCGGCAAAAACGCTCTGGATCTGGACGACAGTCTCGGCGGGCAAAGTGGCGTAGTAGCTTTCCCAGCTCAGCAAGTACGACTCCACCAGTTCAAACAGATGCTGGGAAAAGGCGGGCAGCCGCTGGGCCAGGTCGATGCCCTGGATGACGATCTGCGTAGCGATCCAGTACAGCAGGATGCCGAACGTGACGAGAAAGAGCAAAAACGAAGCGATGACGGCGCTCATCCGGTTCATTTTGACCTTGCCGATCAGGAACTGGACGAGCGGCTCCAGCAAAATCGCGGTCAAAAGCGCGAGCAAAAACGGGACGGAGTAAGGCAAGAGAAACAGGGCAATGGCGGCCAGCAAGCCCAGGAGCAGCATTTTCCGAATTGTCATGAAAGTACTCCATTCTGATTAATGAGTCCGCAAATAACGTTAGGCTTATTTTATCATTTTTCCAGAATGCAACACAATGCGCCCGCTAATTTCGGGTAAAAAGCGGTGATTGTCAAAAAATAAAGAGAACTAAAAAGAATAGAAAAAAGGGGAGTAGCCAAAAAATCATGATATGATTTTCATCTATATAGCACTTCATTTTGGTGAGTGTGTATATAGTGTGTCAAAACCAGATTCCATACTTTACTAGCGAGGTGTCAGAATGAAGCGGTTTGGGTTAGCGATTCAAATTGTCATCGGACTCATTCTGGGTATCCTGGTGGGTGCTATTTTTTATGGCAATCCAGCAGTGGCTACCTATTTACAGCCTATTGGCGATGTATTTCTCCGCTTGATTAAGATGATTGTCGTTCCGATCGTAGTTGCCACCCTGATTGTCGGGGTAGCGGGCGTAGGCGACATGAAAAAG
This sequence comes from Brevibacillus sp. FW301-21C12A, assembly GCF_058788915.1. Taxonomy (NCBI): domain Bacteria; kingdom Bacillati; phylum Bacillota; class Bacilli; order Caryophanales; family Paenibacillaceae; genus Brevibacillus; species Brevibacillus sp. FW301-21C12A. Next base: position 27,080 of record NZ_JBYTBG010000045.1, on the reverse strand, counting down.
CTCGGAAAAATCGGCGGAAAAACCATCCTCTATTTTGAAATCGTTACCACGATTGCCATCGTCGTCGGTCTTTTGGCCGCGAACCTGTTCAAGCCAGGTGTGGGCGTCGACATGTCCCATCTGACGAAAACGGATATTCATACGTATGTAGAGACTGCGGAAACGACGCAAAGTCACAGTATGATTGACACATTCGTGAATATTGTTCCGAAAAACGTGTTTGATGCCATCGTCCGCGGGGACATGCTGGCGATTATTTTCTTCTCCGTCCTGTTCGGCCTCGGTGTCGCAGCCGCCGGAGAAAAAGGAAAGCCCGTCCTTGCCTTCTTTCAGGGTGTGGCAGACGCGATGTTCTGGGTCGTGAACACGATCATGCGCTTTGCGCCGTTCGGCGTTTTCGCCCTGATCGGGGTGACCGTCTCCAAGTTTGGCCTGTCCTCCCTCGTTCCGCTGGGCAAGCTGGTCATTTTGGTGCACGTGGCGATGCTGTTCTTCATTCTCGTCGTGCTGGGAACGATCGCGCGCATCAGCGGCGTCAAAATTACGGCCATTCTGCGCATTTTGAAGGACGAGCTGCTCCTGGCCTACTCCACTTCCAGCTCTGAGACGGTACTGCCGAAGATCATGGAAAAAATGGAGAAAATGGGCTGTCCAAAGGCGATTACTTCCTTTGTCATCCCGACAGGGTATTCGTTCAACCTGGATGGTTCAACGCTGTACCAGGCTCTGGCGGCCATGTTCATCGCGCAAATGTACGGGATCGACATGCCGATCAGCGCCCAGATTACCTTGATGCTCGTGCTCATGGTAACGTCCAAAGGGATCGCTGGCGTGCCGGGCGTATCGTTTGTCGTATTGCTCGCGACACTCGGCTCCGTAAATATCCCGTTGGAAGGACTCGCCTTTATCGCTGGTGTAGACCGTCTGCTCGATATGGCCCGCACGGTAGTCAACGTAGTTGGCAACGCGTTGGCAGCAATTGTCATCTCCCGCTGGGAAGGACAGTTTGACCAAAAGAAAGCCGATCAGTACGTTCGTGAAGTGAAAGCGCAAGCGAGCGCAGCTTAACTTTTCCTGTCACGATCAATAAACAGAAGAGCCTCTTGCCAGGTGTTCATCCGGCAAGAGGCTTTTTTTGCGTTGGCGTGCCCAAAAGCGATAGGTGGCTTTTGTCCGCGCGTAAAAGACAAGCTCCGGCATTTTGTTGCTTGACACCAAAAACAAAGAAGCAGTACTATGATGTAAACAAAATGATAATAACAATTTGTTAATAACAAAACATCTGTAACATTGCGCAGACGCAAAAGAGGTGGTTCCATGACACAAAAATCGCTTGTCAATAAACAGGGGCAAACCGAAGAGGAGTTTTTGCGGACGTATGACGCGAGCCAGTTTGAGCGGCCTTCCGTGACTGTCGACATGCTCGTTTTTACCGTGATGGACGAACAGGAGGAAAATTACCGCAAGCTCTCGCCCAAGTCTTTGAAAATATTGCTCGTGAAGCGCGGCGAGCATCCGTATTTGGGTCAGTGGGCGCTGCCGGGCGGGTTTGTCTCGCCGCACGAGAGCCTGGAGGAAGCGGCCACGCGCGAGCTGTTTACGGAAACGAATCTCGACAATATTTACCTGGAACAGTTGTACACATGGGGAGATGTCGGCCGGGACCCGCGGACGCGCGTCATCAGCACCTCGTACATGGCGCTGGTGGACAGCTCGGCGCTGCGTTTGCAGGCGGGGGACGATGCGGACGAGGCCGAGTGGTTTCGTCTCGAAGACAAATGGCTCAAGGAGACGAAAACAGCGACACCGGACGGTACCGTGACCGAAAAATGGGTCGAGCTGCGCCTCGCAAACGAGCGGGAGGAGCTGTCGGCCACGATCAAGGTGACGAAAACCGTCTCGGGCCGGATCGTGCGAGAGACGCGGGAGATCGTGGAGACGAACAAGATCGCGTTCGATCATGCCAAGATGATTCAGTACGCGCTGGAGCGGCTGCGCGGCAAGATCGAATACACGGATATCGCCTTTGCGCTCATGCCGGAGCTGTTTACGCTCGGCGAGCTGCAGCAGGTGTACGAAGTCATTTTGGGCAAGGAGCTGCTCGCCGCGGCGTTTCGCCGGAAGGTGGCAGACAAGGTGCTGGAAACGAATCAATACAGAAAGCATGCAGGGCATCGGCCATCCAAATACTACCGCTTCAACCCGGCGTGGATGGATCAGACATAGTCCCTGCAAGGGGGAAAAAATCATGAATCCAGGAAACAATCGCGACCGTCGCTCCAAAACGGCGCATGAGACGCTTGGCCTATTGGATCAAGGCTTCTACGTGAATCGCAGAGGGGAAAAAGTCAGCTTCGCCGCGGAGCAATCTGCCGCCATCCGCCATTCGCGTCTGTACCGGCCGGACGATCTCGGCGCCGAGTCGCTGCCGATGCCGGCGCGTGCAGGGCGTGCCAAGATCCAGGTGACAGCCGAATCGAGCCTGGGCGCAGCCGAACGGCTCATCGTGCGCGAACAGCGCGAGAACACTGTATGCTTGAACTTCGCTTCGGCCAAACATCCCGGCGGCGGGTTTCCGGGCGGAAGCCAGGCACAGGAAGAGAGCCTGGCGCGCGCTTCCGGGCTGTTGGATCAGCCGTACCTGCTGTCGTTCGTCACCGCTCCGGCCGTGAATGCGGGAGTCGTCCGCGAGGGCGAGCCGGAAAACGCAGGGCAGATCGGACCTGTCATGAAGGAGCGCATTCGAAAGGTGCTGCGCGCCTCCGCGATCCACGGGAACCGGACGGTCATCCTGGGCGCGTACGGCTGTGGCGTTTTCCGCAACCAGGCAAAAGACGTGGCCGACTACTTTGCGCAAGTGCTGCTCGACGAAGAGTACGCGAAGCTGTTTGACGACATCGTGTTTGCCATCTACGACCATTCGGCGCGGCAGGAAAACGTGCGGGTGGTAGCGGTCGAGGATCGGGCCGACAGCGACGAGACGTACGATTGGGAGGCGGGGGCCGCCGACATCAAGCGCAAGATCGGCAGGCCGATTGATCTCGTCTTCAGCTCGGAGCCGTCGTACGACCCGATTTTTCGCCGCCTGTATCCCGGAGCCAAACATGTCGTGCTCGACGGGGCGCGCAGCCAGGTGCCGATCTCGGCGACGCAGATCAGAAGCGAAGGCGTTTTTGCCCATTGGCAGCACATCCCGGCGGTAGTCCGGCCGTCTTTTGTGAAAAAGGTCGTCGTAGTCGGGACGGAAAGCTGCGGCAAGTCGACCTTGCCCCGCTACCTGGCGAAAATGTACAACACGGTGTTTGTCGAGGAGTACGGCCGCACGATCTGCGAGGAAGTAGGCGGCTGCGACACGATCTTGACGAAGGAGTATTTCCCGCACATCGCCTACGCCCACAAAATGAAGGAGTACGAGGCGGGCAAGCAAGCCAACAAGCTGCTGTTCATTGACACGGAGGCGGTTGTCACCCAGTTTTACTCCGAGTTGTACACCGGGCACAGCTTCCCGGTGCTCGACGAGATCGCCCGCGAGCAACAGTACGATCTGTGGCTGCTCCTGGAACCGGATGTTGCCTGGGTCGATGACGGTCTGCGGGTGCACGGAGCAGAGCAGGTGCGCTGGGACAATCACGAAAAGCTGTGCCGGATGCTGGACGAACGGGGCATCTCCTACGTGACGATCACGGGAGATTACGCGCAGCGGCTGACGGCTGCCATGCAGCATGTGAATCAACTGTTGTAAATGTCTTCTCAACAGGTCGGAATTAAGCTAGACTAAAGTCACTAAACGATTCTGACAAAAGAAGGGAGCCGTACTGCATGCAGACGATCGCACAGCCGCTGTCCCCCTTGAGCCTGAAGGAATGGGCGGTCGCCGTCAAAGCGCTCGGGGAAGGCGAGCAGATCATTACGATCCGCAAGGGCGGGCTATACGAAGAAACAAGAGAATTCCGATTGGAAAATAATTTATTTTACCTGTATCCGACTTACGAGCACCAAAAACGCGACATGGTAAAGCCAGCGTATCATCACCTGCTGGACGCGACGCTTGCAGGCTGGTCGAGCGAGCAAACGACGGTCGCCATCGAGTATTTTGCGGAAGTGACAGACGATGTGGAGCTGATGGACGAAGCCAAGCTGCGCGCGCTGTCGCCGCATCACATCTGGACGGACAATTTTGCCGACGTGCGCTTGCACTGGAAGAAAAAGCAGCCGCTGCACATTTTGTTCGTGCGCACGTATCGGCTGGCGCAGCCGGCGGTCATTCCGATTGAAGCCGCGTACCAAGGCTGCAAATCGTGGCACGACCTGCTTGTGGAGCTGCCGAGAAGCGAGTTTGCGCCTGTGCTGACCGACGAGGAATACGCGCAGAAAAAAGCGGCCGTCATGGCGATTTTGCAAGCATAAGCGTTCAAGAAAAAACCGTTCATTGGATGAGCGGTTTTTTTGTACGGAGAGGATATCAGTATCCGTGCAACTAAGGCTGCGTCAAGTTTTCTAATGAAGTTTTCACCACTGGCCTGGCGCCGCCAAGTTTGCTAGTGCCTGGTCCGCTGTCACAGCGGCGATGAAATAGCCGATGGGAAGGGAATCCGCAAAAGATAGGGAAATAATTGGGGTGGCCCCACGTTTCTCAAGTGGGAGGAATGGCTCGAAAACGGCCTGCGAGCAGCAAGGACGCCCGGGCAACAGAAGCCGACTGCCTCCGGTCACAAACCATGCTGGGAGGGATTTTTCATGAAAGCGGTTTTGGTAACAGAGTTGGGTGGTCCAGAAAAGATGATATATACGGATGTCGAGCTGCCAGCCATTTCGCCTACGCAGGTGCTCATTCGCGTAGACATGGCGAGCGTCAATTTTGCCGACATCAAATCGCGCTACGGCAAAAAAGGGGCGGCCAAGCTGCCGTTTATTCCCGGACTGGATGCGACAGGGGTGATTGAAGCGATCGGTTCCGAAGTAAAAGGCTTGCAAGTAGGACAGCGCGTCATCGCTTTTCCGGCGAACGGCTCGTACGCCGAATACGTGGCTGCCGAAGAGGCGCTGACATTCGCGATTCCCGAGCAGATCAGCACGGAAACAGCGGCTGCCTGCCCGGTTGTGTCGTTTACGTCCTATCAACTGCTGGCAAAAGTCGGCCGTCTCGCCAAAGGCGAAACGGTCCTGATTCACGCTGCGGCAGGAGGGATCGGGACAACTGCGATTCAACTGGCGAAGCTTTTGGGAGCGGGGCGCGTCATCGGGACGGTCGGCAGTTCGGCCAAGGCAGAGGTCGCTTTGCAGGCGGGGGCGGATTACGTCATCTGCCACGACAAGGAAGATTTCGTGGAAAAAGTGCGGGAGCTGACGGATGGAGCGGGCGCCGACGTCATTTTGGACTCGATCTCCGGACAGGTGAGCGAACGCAGCATGGAGTGCCTCGCCTGGTACGGCCGGCTCGTGCATTTCGGCAATGCGAGCGGGGAAATCGGACAGATTCGCACGCTCGATTTGCACGCGAGTTGCCGCTCGGTGCTCGGCTTCAGCTTCGGCACGACGCGCAAGCTGCGCCCGCAGCTTTTGCAAGATACGGCCCGACAGGTCATTGGCTATTTGGCGGAAGGCAAGCTCGACATCAAGATCGGCAAACTGTTTTCACTAGAAGAGGCAGCGAGCGCCCACGCCTGGGTGGAGAGCAGGCAGAGCACGGGAAAAGTGCTGCTGAAGGTGCGCCCGTAAGCGGCAAAGCGGATGGAAGCTCTCCCTGCGGTTCAGCCAGCGGGGGGGCTTTTTTCCAAACTACAGTTCAGCCCACGAGGTGACAGCGATGAAAATCGTAGCAGCAAGCGAGCTGCCGAAAAGCGTTATTGCGGATTTTTTTACCGTGAACTGGGGCAGCCCGCAAATGGTTATATCGAGCGGCGTCTTTCGCTGTGACGAGCTGGACGGGTATGCCGTCCTCGGCGAAGACGGCGCGATCCAGGGGTACGTCAGCTACGTGCTGGAGGCCAAGGAGTGCGAGATTATTTCTTTGGACAGCCTGGCGGAGAACAAAGGGATCGGCTCCAAGCTGCTGGCAAAAGCGGAGCAGACAGCGCGGGAACACGGCTGCCTGCGCATGAAGCTGGTGACGACCAACGACAACCTGCACGCGATGGGCTTTTACCAGCGCCGGGGCTATCAGTTGTCCGCGCTGTACGTGAATGCCGTACAAAAAGCGCGGGCGATCAAGCCGGAAATCCCGCTCGTCGCAGACAACGGGATTCCGATTCGCGACGAGATTTTGCTGGTGAAGCCGCTATAGAACAAAGGAAGATACCGAGAAGCTGGCACGAAAAGCAAGCAGCGCTCGTATGCGCGGGGAGACGCGATAGACAGGAGGCGATTTTTCCGCCTCCTTTTCTTTTTGGCGCTGCGCACCCCAGGCAAAGGCATGGCCAGGGATAACAGCAGCAAAAGACAGCCGAGAGTGCAGTTGCGCCTACAGCCGCGGGAGCAGTTATCCATACATTTGCGAAAACAGTTACGCCTCCAACAGTTATTGACATTCAGAACTGTAAGAATTAAGATTACAGTACTCTTGCGAAAGGGGCCGTCTCAGACGTGAATAGTGAGTTTACGATTGCTGTTCACAGCTTGGCTTTGTTGGCTCATCTACCGGGACATATGGCAAGCAGTGAGCTTATTGCACAAAATGTATGCACCAATCCCGCGAGGATTCGCAAAATCATGGGGATTCTGCGTAAAAACGGATTCGTGAAGACAAAAGAGGGCGTAGGGGGCGGCTATATGCTGGCGTGCGACCCCGGCGACGTGACCTTGGCCGCGATTTACCGTTCGATGTCGACAGGGACGCTGAAGCCGCACTGGTGCTCGGGCGACCCGAAGGAAGCGTGCCTCGTGTCTGCCAACATGCATGGCGTCATGGATCAGATTTTTACGGAAGCGGAGTTGTACTACACCAAATATTTGGAGCAGCTTACGATCCAGACGGTTCTGGATAAAGTTCGTCAGGGACAGGGCCAGTGTCAAGGGCAGAATCGCCAGTAGGCAGGCAACATTTTCAACTGGAAACTGTAACTTTTTTAACTACAATTTAAGGTGGTGCGTTCGAATGAATCGGGAAAAGATGCTGGCAAGTAGCGAGTGGGTAATGGGCAAGTCCAAGCATGGCGAGTTGGTGCAAGGCTTCGTGGAAACCGTCGATTCATCGCGGGGCATTGCGCACGTTTTTGTAGTCAAGAGTGACAACGAAGAGGCGATCGGCAGGCTCGCGGCCATTCCGCTGCAACGGCTGGAGCGCATGTCGACAGGCACCTTTGACGACCTGGAACAACTGCATGACCTGATCGAGCTGGCGCTCGTGACAAAAGATAAAGCGTGGTTCATGGAGCTGACCGCGAAGCTGCAGGAAAAACAACAAACGGCGTCAGAAAGACAAAGCCGCAAGACGAGAAGCTTTTCCGCGCGAAACCGCCTGGGAACTTCTGCAATCTGGGAGCAATAACTTTTTTTCATACAGGGGAGGAGTACCGACGATGTCTACCGTGAATCAGGGCATCTGGTTTGAAAAAGGAATGAGCTTTGCCGAGTATCGCGCGAGCATGAAGGTCAACCAGCAGGAACTGGGACGCGTCTACGAGCAGCTTGCGTTTACCGAGGAAGACCTGGCGTTTTGGAAGGAGCTGTCCGCTCGCAACTGGAAAGGCGTCGTGCTGACTGCCGACTGGTGCGGGGATGCTGCCCTGTGCGTTCCGGTCATCCAGCGCATCGCCGAGGAAAGCAATATCGAGCTGCGCTTCCTCATCCGCGACGAAAACCTGGAGCTGATGGACCAATATCTCACCAACGGCACGGCGCGGGCGATCCCGATGTTCATTTTTCTCGACCAGGACGGAAACGAAGCCTGTGTATGGGGACCTCGCTCGCCGGAGGTGCAGGAGATGATTACGACGGCTCGCGCAACGCTCCCTGCGGCCGATGCGCCTGATTTTGAAGAAAAGCAAAAGCAGTTGTACCGCACGTTCAAGGAGCAGATTACGACTGACCCGGCCGTGTGGCGCACTGTGATCGAAAGCGTGAAGGCGAAGCTTACAGCCTGAAAAAACAAAAATACAAATGGATAGGACTGGATAAATGAATACGAGTAACGCGGAGAGTAACGGGCGACCGATTCTCTTTCTCATGATAAACATGTTTATTGCCATGCTGGGAATTGGCTTGATTATTCCGATCTTGCCCGAGTTTTTGAAGGAATTTGGGGCAGGCGGGAAGACCGCCGGTTACCTGGTGGCGGCATTTGGTTTGACGCAGTTTCTGTTCTCGCCGATCGCGGGAGAATGGTCGGATAAATACGGCCGCAAAATCATGATCGTATCGGGCCTGGTGCTGTTTACGATCTCCAACCTTGTGTTTGCCCTCGCCGAGCATACGTGGGTGCTCTACCTCTCCCGCCTGATCGGGGGAATCGGGGCAGCTTCGATGATTCCTTCCATGCTCGCCTACGTGGCGGACATCACGACGGAAGACAAGCGGGGAAAAGGGCTGGGCCTGCTCGGCGCCGCGATGTCGCTCGGATTCGTGATCGGGCCGGGCATCGGCGGTTTTCTCGCCGAGCTTGGACTGCGGATGCCGTTTTATATTTCGGCGGCGGTCGGTGCCGTGGCGACGATCGGCTCCTTGCTGTTTCTGTCTGAGTCGTTGCCAAAAGAAAAGCAACTGGCAGCTCGCCAGTCGGAGGCGAAGAAAGAAAACATTTTCCTGCAGCTCGGCAAGTCGTTTCAGTCGTCGTATTTCATCATGCTGGTGCTGATTTTTACGATGACCTTTGGACTGGCGAACTTTGAAGTGATCTTCCCGCTCTTCGTAGACGCGAAGTTCGGCTACACGCCGCGCGACATCTCCATCATCATCACCGTGGGCGCCCTGGCTGGAACGATTGTGCAGGCGATGCTGATCGGGAAGCTGATTACCCGCTTCGGGGAAAAGAAGCTTATCAACTGGACGTTTTTCAGCTCGGCCGTGACGATGGTGCTGATGTTGTTATCAGGAAATTTCTGGTATATGCTCGTCCTGACGGTGCTGTTCTTCACGCTGACGTCGATCATGCGCCCGGCGATCAATACGCTGATCTCCAAGCGGGCCGGGGATGAACAAGGGTTTGTGGCAGGGATGAACAACGCCTACATGAGCCTGGGCAACATTTTCGGCCCGGCAGTGGCGGGTACGCTGTACGGCATGCATGTGAACGCGCCGTATTTGTTCGGGGCAATCGTTCTCGTGCTCAGCCTGTTCCTGTCGCGCATGGAGAGCCGACGCAGCATGAAGCGGGTGGCGGCGTAAAAAAGGTTGTTCCGTCTTCTCGTGGCGATGGTTTTCCGCACAAGGATGGCAACGCGAGATGAAATCTCGTCCCTGCGGGGGCGGGATTTTTGCGTTTTTCAGACGGGGGATCTCCCGATAAAAGACGAGCAGAAACGCAAATGCATCAGCTATAATCTAACTATCGTCGAGTGAAAAAAACTATTTTCTGCTAGAGCTTCTTTGAAACCAGAGGTGGCATGATGTTAAAACGTTTATTGGTTTCCGGATACAAGGCTCACGAGCTTGGCATATTCCATGAAAAAAATCCGGGGCTGGCGATTATCAAGACAGCACTGAGGCGGGAACTCGCAAGACTCCTGGAGGAAGAGCTGGAATGGGTCATCATATCCGGCCAACTCGGGGTAGAAATGTGGGCAGCCGAAACGGTTCTCGAATTAAAAAAGGAGTATCCCCAGCTAAAGCTGGCGGTCATTACTCCGTTTTTGAACCAAGAGGAAAAGTGGAAAGAAGAAACACAGGATTACTACCGAAATATTGTAAGGCAAGCCGACTATATCAACAGCGTCTATCAAACGCCTTACCAGGGTGTTTGGCAACTTCAGGAGAAAGACAAATTTTTGCTCTCCCATTCAGACGGTCTTTTGTTAGTTTACGATGAAGAAAACGAAGGCTCCCCGAAGTTTTTAAGCAAGCTCGCCGCGAAAAAAGCGGATCAAGGCGACTATCAGTTTTTTCGCATTAACGCCTACGACTTGCAGAGCATCGCAGAGGAACAGCAGCGACAATTATACAATGACTATTTCTAAGCGGCCGCGTGCTGGGGCGGGGCATCCACGACTGCCGCAAGCGGCTGGAGCTGCCGATTGACAAACGGGTTGTCGTCACGCTCGATCTTGGCGGCGAACTGCGGGCGGCGCCAAGCCGTTTGGCGCATTTGTTGCGAGAGAGCGTGCTGCTGTCGGTTGTGCTGTACACGTCAGGGCCGACGCTTGCGATCGTTTCGTTTGGAGAAAAAGCGTTCGGCTTGCAAGCTCGAATCAGCAAAAAGGATAGGGAGGCGCGGCACGAATGCTACGCTCCCTATCCTTTTTTTCGCTTCCAGAAGGGCAGGTTTTCTACTGCTCGTCCTGCTTTCGTTCAACCAGCCGCGGCCCGGAAGGCTGAAGCTCCTCGGAATGCTCCGCTTCTACCAACCGCTTCAAGGCGTTCAGCTTGTTGTCCCAGAAGCGCTCGTAGTAGGACAGCCAGCTTTTCAGCTCTTCCAGCGGCTCGGGCTGCATCCGATACCTCGTCTCGCGACCTACGCGCTGTTCCTTGACCAGTCCGGCCTCGGACAATATGCGCAAATGCTTGGAAACGGCTGTGCGGCTGATCGGAAAGTGCCGGCTGATGGCCGTCACGGGCATCTCCTGATCGGTCAGCAATTGCAGCAGCTTGCGGCGCGTCGGATCGGCGATGGCTTGAAAAACGTCGTGCTTGGCAGTAGAGCTGCTCATTTACGCTTCCACATACTCTTTCAGTTTAGGCAGCACGGAAGAATCCCAGCCCTGGTTCATTCGGTCGCGCACGACTGCATGGCTTTCGCCGAACTCGGTCACAGTATCTGGCGACCAACCGGAATGGATCAGCGTAAATTCAGTCGTTTCGCCCAAATCTTTCAAGGCGAAAGTGATGACCCAGTCTTTTCCCCACTTGAACACCAGGCGGTTTGGCGGATCAATCTCCTGCACGACGCAAGGCGAATCGCCATAAGGGGAATGGATGGTAAAGGCATGTCCGGCTACAGGCTGAAAATCGTTGGGCATGAACCAAGCGGCAATCCCGTCTGCTGTAGCGACCGCGTCCCAAACTTTTTGCAAGGGAGCGTTGAAAACTTGTGTCTGAACGATATCAGGAATAGTGTTGGACATGAATACGCCTCCGTATCAGTAAAGTAGTTTCCTAGTTTGCGCATGGAAATGAAACCAAAACGTTTCGCTTTTTGTAGTATAGGAAACCGAATGGTTGCATGTCAATGGATAATTAGGAAAAGAAAGATTTGACAGCCTGCAGCCGACCTACCGGAAGAGGCGGAGCAGCCGATTTTCAACGATGACAAGAGTCGCACTTTCATCCAGTCGTTTCAAATTACAGCAGAAATCAGCGTACAGGCGCAAAAGTTCCAGCATTGCGGCATTTCCTGGGCACAACAAGCCATGAACGCGATTCAAAGAAAACGAGACGGTTCCACTCGGGTATCGCTTCCGTGTAGCGATTTTCGCAAACATTTTTTCGCAATCTAGTTTTTTTACAAGGAATTTTCAGATAAATAGAGAAAAGGGGGAGGTGCAAAAAAGACGAGCATTCATCAGGAAGCGAGGAAAGACAGATGAACGAGAGCAAACGGAAGGTGGGCGTCATCGGCGCAGGCGTCATGGGCGAGCGGATGATGAACGCCCTTCGCACCCACGAAAAATTCAGCGTCGCGGCAGTGAGCGACGTGTCTGCCGAACGGGCGCAGGAGGCCGCGCAAAAATCCGGCAATGTGCCGTGGTACACCGATTACAAGGAGCTGTTGGCAAAAGAAGAGCTGGACGCCGTCTACCTGGCCGTCCCGCCGAAGTTCCATCATGCGATCGCTCTGGACGTATTGGCGCACAAAAAGCATTTGCTGTGCGAAAAGCCGCTCGCTAATTCGCTCGCAGAAGCCGAGGACATGCTGGCGGCAGCCAAAGACGCAGGCGTCGTGCACGCGATGAACTTTCCGCTCTACTATCAGGGCATTTTCCCCGCGCTGCGCAGCAGGCTGGAGGAGATCGGCGAGATTCGCCGGATTGATATTTTGACCCATTTCCATACGTGGCCGCGCCCGTGGCAGCAGACGCCGTGGCTGTCCGGCCGGGAGCAGGGCGGCTTCATCCGCGAGGTTTTGCCGCATTTTACCCATTTGACCTACGCCTTGTTCGGAGATTTGCAGGTCATCCGCTCGGACGTAGACTATCCGCAAGACCCGGAAGCGTGTGAAACGGGCGTCTCGGCCTTCCTGCGCCTTGCTTGCGGCACTCCGGTCACGATCAACGGACTGGCGGGCATCGCGCACCAGGAGCATCTGGACTACCGTATTTACGGCACCAAAGGCACCTTGAGCGTAGTCAACTGGAGCAAGCTGTTTGTCGGGGGGGAGGGAGAAGCGCCTGTGGCCGCAGACGTGCCAGAACTGGACCGCCTCTCGCTGTTGCTCGACGAGCTGACGCTTGCCATCGACGGGCAGGAAGCCAGACTGGTGACGTTTGAGACAGGGGTAAAAGTCCAGAAAGTGTTGGAAGGTTTGCTCGGTCACGCGTAACCACGCGTAACGGATACACATGAGAATCCCCTCGCGAAAAAAGCAGCGCCCATCGGCTCATCTCATCATCGGATGAGCGGATGGGGACGCCTGCTTGCGGCCGGAGGGGATTTTTCAATGCACACGCAGGGCAGGGTACACAAAAGTTTTTAGGGTCACGCCTGTAAACGAGCAGCCCGCCGCCTTGGGATGCCCGCCACCTCCGTAGTGGGCCGCGATCACCGACAGGTCCACGTCGTCGCGAATCGTGCGAAAGCTGATTCTGCCTTTTCCGGGATCGAGCATCGCGACAAAATCGAGCGTCTCATCGCTTTTGCACAAAAAGTTTCCCGTCGTCGATTGGTACTGCTCCAAAAAGACGACGCCGACGTTGTACGTTCTCGGCTCGTCCAGATCAATTTCGACGTTCAGGCGCTTCATCTGCTTTGCCTTTTTCTGCTCAAACTCCGCGATTCTTCTCTCCTCTGTGTAGATCAGGAGAGCTTCCCAGTCCTCGAACGCGAACTGCTCCACGTCCTCGCTGCGCAGCCGCCCGATCACCTGGTCGGCAAAAGTGCCGCGCTCCGCCAAATAAAACAAGAGGTTCAACTGGTTCGCCTGCACATTTCCGGTCGCTTCCCAGTCCCACGTATCAAACGCCCGCACCAGCTCCACGTAGTCGGTAAGCACGTCTGTGGGCGCCAAAAGCCCTTTGCTTCGCAAGTAATCGTAATAAAGGCTGGTCGCCGCAGTCTTCTGTCCCGCTGCTTCGACGATGACGTTCGCCCAGTCGTACTTCGCGGACAGGGGTAGCGACGTCGGGTGATGGTCGATCAGGACAAACGAATGCCCTTGCTCGACTTTTTTCTGAATCAAGGACGCCACTTCTTCGTTGACGCCCACATCTGTAATGACGACGGACATCTCCGGCGAAAACTCTTCGGCAAGAAACGTCTGGACTTCCTGGTTGACGGTATAGGGCGATACGCCGCGGGTGAAGACTTCCCGGTCGCCATAGGCGATCCGGCTCAAGATCGCACACGATTCGCCGTCCAGGTCCTGATCGGTGAAATGTACCAGTTTGCGCTGCGTCATAAATGCCTCCTTGCCATGACAGGATGACAGCCATACGGATTAGGATTTCCCTCCAGTGGATACTTTTAGTTGCAAGAGCGAGGTTTTTTCCCGCGGGAAAAACGGCAAGCAGCAAGCTGCGCGGCACGCTAGCACGAGGTTTGAAACGACGTCTCCAGCTTGTTGATGAACGCTTTGGCAGCGACGCTGATGTATTTGTCATTGCGGTACATGATGACCATTTCCCGGATCGGCGAGTCGTCGATGGCAACGGCGCGAATCCCCAGCGACTGAAAGCTTTCGATCAGGCGGCTCGGCTGAATCGTGGCGCCGATGCCTGCGCCAACGAGCTGGAGCAGGGACGTGGCTGAGCCTGTTTCCATGATCGTTTCGATGACGAGCCCGCGCTCTTTGCTCAACCTGTCGATCAAATCGCGGCCGTAGAAGCCTTGCGGATACATGACGAACGCAAGCCCGCGCAGATCGTCGCAAGAGACGCTTTCCCGCCCGGACAGAGGATGATCTCGATGGACGTACAAACTGTACGTTTCCGTGTAAAACGAAATCCGCGTCAAACGCTCATCGGCGGGCATGGCAGGCATCGCCAGGCCGACACCGAGGTCGACCTCGATGTTCAGCACCTGGTTCACGATGTCAATGGAAGGAAACACTTGCACCTTTGTTTGCGGAAACTGCTTGTGGAAGTCGATCAAAAGCGAAGTGAGGCGGTAGTCGAGGTCGGACGGCAGCACCGCTACGCGCAAATGCCCCGCGTGCATATGGGTCAGGTCGGCAATCGCTGTCCGGGCACTTTCCAGATGCTGAACGATTTGCAAGGCGTGGTGCTCCAGGATCGCGCCTGCCTCGGTCTTCACCGTTTTTTCCCGATCCGGTCGAACAGCGGCACGCCGACTTCATCCTCCAGCACGCGGATTTGCTGGCTCAACGTCGGTTGGCTAATGCCCAGCTTATAGGCGGCCTCGGAAAAATGCAGCTCGTTGCACAGCATGAGAAAATATTGCAACTGACGAAATTCCATGGCGCCTCCCTTCTTTACCATAGTCTGTAACTATTGTTTGTATAGAAAAAATAGAATTGATCTATTGTACGCACGGCTTTACACTTCATTCAAGGATAGAGGAAGGAAGTGTTTGCGTGCGGTTATTTTATTTGATTGCCGTTATTTTTTTGCTCTCATTGAACTTGCGGCCGTCCATTACGTCTGTCGGGCCGCTGCTCGATATCATCCAAACCGATTTGGGGATGAGCGGAGTAACGGCAAGCCTGATTACGACGCTCCCGGTATTTTGCATGGGGCTGTTTGCGCTTTTCTCCATCACGCTCAGCCAGCGCTTTGGCCTGGAGCGCTCGCTGCTTGTGGCGATGGTGATGATTTTTGCGGCGACAGCGTACCGGGTGCTCGTCTTGGACAGCGTGAGCCTGCTTGTGACCGCCCTGATTTCCGGGATTGGCATTGGCATCGCCGGGCCGCTTTTGTCCGGCTTTATCAAAAAGTACTTTCCTGGCAAGCCGGGTGCCGCCAGCATTTATTCCGTGTCGCTCGTCATCGGGGCTGCGATTGCGTCCAGCTTGTCGATCCCGCTGTTTACGGCGCTGGGCCAATCGTGGCAGTACTCGCTGTGCGTCTGGGCGCTCTTGGCCGTGCTCGCCGCAGCAGCGCTGCTCCCGTTGGCAAAAGAAAAAGCAGGCAAATCGGCTGCCTCAGTGCCCAAGCTGCGCATCAAAAGCGGGCGGATGATCGCAAGCATGCTGTTTTTCGGGTGCATGTCCTCGATGTTTTACATGATAACCGCCTGGCTGGCTCCGCTCGTGCAAGCGGCAGGGATGAGCCATGCGCAGTCGGGACTGGTGCTGACGCTGTTTACGATCATTCAAATCCCGGTCAGCTTTCTCATCCCGGTGATTGTCAGCCGCACTGGCAACCGCAATCGCTGGCTGTTCACCTGTGCCCTGGCTGAGCTGGTCGGCATCGCCCTGTTGCTCGTTCACGCTTCGCCGTGGCTTGCGACCGTGTTTCTCGGGATCGGGGCAGGCGGCTTGTTCCCTTTGGCGCTGTTGATCCCGATTGAAGAGGCGGACAGCGCGCAGGAAGCTACGTCGTGGTCGGCCGTCATGCAGTTTGGCGGGTACATGCTCGGCTCGCTCGGGCCTGTGCTGATCGGGCTGGCTGTCGATCTGTTCGGCGACTTTACGTTTGCCCTGGTCGCGATGCTCGTTATCATCGGCTGTCTGCTGCTTGCAATCAGCAAGCTGGGTCCGCGCCAAAAGGAAAAGCACCAGGCAGCGCCACACGCCGCCGGAAGAGAAGAGGCCGTCCGCTAGAGGCGGTCTTTTTCTTGCGGCCGCTCACTGCAACGCCTTGTTTTGCATCAAAAAGTCGATAAACGTGCGCATGATCCCGTTCACGGGTGTATCCTTCAAGTAAATCAGCTCGAAGTTGCGGTTGATTTGCGGCAGGTTGAGGACGTCTACCTCTTTCAGCTCGCCGTCGCTCAAATCTTTGCTGATCGCAAAGCGGGGCAAAAAGGCGATGCCGAGCTTCTGCTTGACCATCCGTTTGACGACCTCGATGTTGTCCGCCTCCATGACGACGTTGTTTTGCAGTTGAAAATGACTGAACGCGTTGTTAATCAGCTTCCAGTCCAGCGAGCCGCGGTTGAACAAGATGAGCCGTTCGCGGGCGACTTCCTCGATCGACACCTGATGGCGATAGGCAAACGGATGCTCGGGATAAATCGCCAGCACCATATCGTCGGACATGAGCTGAATCCGGTTGATCTGCGGATGGTTGACCGCCCTCGCGATACCGAACGACACCTCGTGGTTGAGCACCATATCGAGCACCTGATGCGAATGTCCGGTGAGGATCGTCAGCTTGATTTTCGGATAAAGCTGCTGAAACTGCTCCACGAGATCCGGCAAGATGTAAAAGGCCGAAACGAATACGGTCGAAATGGTCAGCTCGCCTTCCACGTCGCCCTGTGAGCGCTGGATCGCCTGCTGGCCCTCCTGCAGCATGTTCATGATGTTTTTCGCGTAGGGCAAAAACAGGTCGCCCTCCTTGGTCAGCGAAATCGTATGGCCTGTGCGCTGAAACAGCTTGCAGCCCATCGAGGTTTCCAGCGCCTTGATCCGCATGCTGACGGTTGGCTGGGAGAGGTACAAGAGATCGGCTGTCTTGCTAAAGCTCCCTGTCAAAGCTACAAAAATAAACGCTTCCAGTTGTTCCATATTCATAGGGGTGGGCTCCATTATGCAAATTTTTGAAGATGCCTATTGCAAAAATTAATTGGAATCGCTTTTAAAAATACATTACCGTAAAGTGAGGGAATTAGGTAGAGTTCGTCAAGAGAAAAAAGAGCGAGGACTGATGAAGCAAATGGCGGGAATGCCGATTATTGATTTGCATTGCGATGCGCTTTTGAAAATATGGGAGCAAAAGGGGAATCTCTCCTTTGCCGATTCGGAAAAGCTGGACGTGAACCGGAATCGGCTGCACGAGGGCGGGGTGAAGGTGCAATGCTACGCGATTTACACGCCGGTCGACCTGCCTTCGGAAAGCCGGTTTCAATGCGCGCTGGATCAGATTCACTACTTTTATACAGAGGTGCTCGGCAAGCATCCGGAGATGAAGCAGATTCGCGACTGGAGCGACCTGGACAGGCTGCAGGACGGCGAGATCGGGGCGCTTTTGACGCTCGAAGGGGTAGAGCCGATCGGCAACGACCTGAAAAAGCTGCACATTCTCTATCAGCTCGGCGTGCGCTCTGTCGGCCTGACCTGGAATTTGGCGAATCTGGCGGCAGACGGGGCGCTGGAAGAAAGAAACGGCGGGCTGACCGCGTTTGGCAAAGAGATTATTCAGTTCCATAATGAACGAAAAATTTTGACAGATGTCTCCCACCTGTGCGAGCGCAGCTTCTGGGAGACGCTGGAGCTGGCGAAGTACCCGATCGCGAGCCATTCCAATGCACGCGCTGTTTGCGACAATCCCCGCAACCTGACGGACGAGCAGGCGAAGGCGATGTTCGCCAAAGGGGCCAATGTCCACGTCGTGTACTGCACGATGTTTATTAACGACTCGGCGCCGACGACGATTGACGACCTGATCCGGCATATCGATCACTTCTGCTCGCTCGGCGGCGTGCGCCATATCGGGCTTGGCTCGGATTTTGACGGGATCACGAAAAAAGTCGTGGGGCTTGAGCATGCAGGGATGAGCCAAAACCTGATAAACGAGCTGCTCAAGCGCTACACGGAAGACGAGGTGCGCGGATTTGCCTACGAAAACTTTTTGCGAAATCGCCCGGTGTAGGCGAGCCGAACGGGAAAGGAGGAAGCTGTCATGAAGCGTGCCGGAAAAGGGAAAATCCGCGAGCTGGGAGTAGTGGTCGGCAAGCTGCCCACAGGAGCGAAAAACGATCTGACCGATGTGCCTGGGGTGCGCGTCGGCCATGTGACGATTCAGCATGAGCTGGAAGACGGGGAGTGTGCGTGTACGGGCGTGACCGCCATTTTGCCGCACGGAGGCAGCCTGTTTCGCGAAAAGGTGACGGCAGCCAGCTACGTCATCAACGGCTTCGGCAAGACGACAGGACTCGTCCAGGTAAACGAGCTGGGCGTGCTGGAGTCGCCGATCATGCTGACGAATACGTTTTCCGTCCCGGCGGTGACACAGGGCGCGCTGCAATACATGCTGGCGACGAATGAAGAGATTGGCGATACGACAGGGACGGTCAACATCGTGGTCGGGGAGTGCAACGACGGCCACCTCAATTCGATCCGCCGCTGCGTCGTGCGGCCGGAAGACGCGGTGGCGGCGATTGAAAACGCAACGGAGCACGGCGTAGAAGAAGGCGCGGTCGGAGCGGGGACAGGGATGGTCGCATTCGGCTACAAGGGCGGAATCGGCTCGTCCTCGCGCGTCGTGTCCGCCTCCGGGCATACGTACACGCTCGGCGCATTGGTGTTGTCCAACTTTGGCAGCAAGGACGACTTTTTGGGCGACAGGTTGTTTGCCTGTGCCACTCGCGAGCCGGCGGCCGCAGAGGCAGTCGAGAAGGAAGAGGACGGCTCGATTATGATCGTGCTTGCGACAGACGCGCCGCTTTCCGACCGCCAGCTTCTGCGTGTCGCCAAGCGCGCAGGAATCGGCCTCGGCCGCACCGGGAGCCACTTCGGGCACGGCAGCGGCGACATCGCGATCGCCTTTTCCACCGCGCACAAGATCCCGCACCGGACGGAGTCGGTTACGGAGACGCGCGTGCAGCTTCGCGAGGACCATCCGGTGATGAACGAGCTGTTTGCCGCAGCCGCAGAGGCGACCGAGGAAGCGATCTACAACTCTCTCTCCCAGGCGGTGACGACGACAGGCCGAAAAGGGCGGACGGTTCACGCCATGCCGCTTCCGCTGCGATAAGCGGGCAGCAAGTCTGGTTTTTCATCCATTCGCTAGGCGAAAAAAAGGACGGAGGCGACTATGGATCGGCTGCAAATGACAGAGCTGGAGACGTACATTCAACGCTTCATGGAGGAACAGGGCGTGCCAGGGCTTGCGGTCGCCCTGTCGCACCGCGGGGAAACGATTTACGCAAAAGGGTTCGGCGTGCGCAACCTGGTGACGAAAGAGCCAGCCACGCCATCTACGGTGTTTGGCATCGCTTCCGTCACAAAATCGTTTACGGCAGCGGCGATCATGCAACTGGCGCACGAAGGAAAGCTGTCGCTGGACGATCCGGTCGGCAAATACATCCCGGCGTTTCGGCTGAGAGGCTGCGATGCCAGCAAGGTGCAAATTCGCCATCTCCTGTCGCATACGTCGGGCGTGCCGCCGCTTTTGCGCAGGGAAGAGCTGGTCCGGTTTTCCGAGCATCTGGACTACCTGGCTGAAGTCGAGTTCGCGGCCCTCGGGGAGCCGGGGCAGTATTTCAGCTATGCCAACGACATGTTCCTGCTGCTTGGCGCGATCATCGAGCAGGTCAGCGGACGGCTGTACCGCCGCTATATGACGGAGCGGCTGCTTGCGCCGCTGCGGATGCATCGCTCTACGTTCAGCCTGGAGGAGCTTGCCCGTCTGGACAACGTCTCCACCCCGTATGCGAAGCGGGGGGAACAGCAGCAAGTCACCGCGGTCCCTTGGCCGACGCTTGGCAACTACGAGGTGGGCGGAGGGATTCGTTCAAGCGTGGACGATTTGCTTGTGTACGGTAGCCTGTATGTGGCAAAAGGCCGCTACCAGGGACAGGAGATCGTGCCTGCCGCCTGGCTGGAAACGATGTGGCAGCCCGTCCATCGGCTGACGAAGGACGCCTGGTACGGCTACACGCTCAAGACGACGAGGGACTACGCGGGAGTCACGCTGGTCGAGCACGGGGGCGGGCAGCCGGGCGTATCGTCCAACTTCGGCTTTGTCCCGGAAAAAGAACTCGTCTGCGTCGTCCTGTCCAATCTCGAAAACGTGCCGATCCGCAACGTCTGGCTGGCAGCGGTCAACGCCGCGCTGGGACTGCCGCTTGCGCACAAGGAGAGCGCAGTCCCGACGTATCAGCTCGACCGCGAGGAGCTGGAAAAGCTCGTCGGGACATATACTTCCGCAGAAGGAGGCAACGTGCGCCTGTTCATCCGCGACGGAGCGCCTGTAGCGGAAGTCGCCGGCAGCGAATTTTCGCTCCGCGCTGCCGCAAGCGACACGCTGATCTTTGTGGACAGCGACATGCCGCTGCGCTTTTTCTTCAAGGCGGACAGCCGCGCCTGGGCGGTTTTGCTCGGGATGAGGATGCTTTGCCGGAGCGAATAGGCTCGGTGGCGGCAGAGCCGCACGCTTTTGCTCACGTTTTGCCCAGGTCCCGCATGCCAGGCATGCTTTTTTCACGAAATCGCGAAATCACGTATAAAGAAAGAGCACTCTCCCGTGCGGAAAAGTGCTCTTTTTGCATTCAAGAGGCAGCCAGTTCGAAGCGGACGACCGTTTCCTTGCTGTCGGCGAGCTTTGCCTGCTCCACGATCCGCCAGTTTTTCGAGACCGTCTGGCGCATCCATTGCAGCGCCTCGTCTGACAGCCGAACCTGGTCCAGCGCCGTCTCCTCTACCTGGTAGTCCTGCTCGGCGAGAAGGCGGTAGCGTTTGTTCAATAAAAATTTGATCCCGTTCATCGTCGTGAACTTGATTTGGTAGCCGTCGCGAATCGCCTGCTCAAGCGCGGCGGAATCGCTCTGGTACAGCTCAAAGAGGGGAGTGTAATCGTACTTCCCGCCTTCCACATCGGCAAAAGGCCCGCGGTCGCCCGTTCTCAGCTTATGGATGATTTCTTCATCGACGAGCCCGTGGGCGCGTGCCGCCTCAAGCAGCATCGTTTCCCATTGGGACAGCTTAACCGTAGACATGAACAGCCCTCCTTGGTCTTTTTCGGGTGGTTTCACGCAAAAAGTCGTGATGGCACGTTACCGTCTAGTATAATCATTGCGGCTGTAAATCTCAACCACAATTCCGACTTTTTTTGTATGAAATAAACCCCGACTATTTGACCCCCGTAGGAAACGAAGACAGCTCGTGCTGATCGCGCGGCTCCTTGGAGGTCGTGGTCAAGGTGACTCCCGCGATAATCAGGACCGCTCCGAACAACTGGACGGCGGTGATGGGCTTCGCCAGCAAAAAGAAGCCGAACAGCATGGCGATAAACGGCTCCAGGTTGGAAAACATCGCCGCCTTGGCCGCCCCGACCTTTTGCAGTTGGCTGTTCCAGATCAGCGTGACGATGCCGTGCATGACCACAGCCGTGACGAACAGCAGCAGCCACGAAGCAAGACGAGGGCTGTACGCGACTTGCGGCAGGCTGGCAACGAGGAACGGCAGGAGCGCCCCGAAGCCGATCAGGTTGGAGAAAAGCGTCGTGACGAGCGGGGGCAGCCGGCAAAGGAGTAAAGATTGTGCAAATAGATGCAAAGCAATTGCAACAAACTTGACAGAATATTTCTTATACTGACAAAGGACACGCAGATAGACAGTGGAGAGAAAGAGTATGGATGCGAAGGCGAGGGAGAAGCAGTATGAAAAAGAAAATAACAGCCAAATACGTGATCGGCTTTGACGGGGAAGACCACGTCATCATCAGGGACGGGGAGGTTGTCTACGAAAACGACACGATTTTGTTTGTGGGCCATGATTATGCCGGGGAAGTCGACGAAGTGATCGACGCCGGAAACGCTGTCATAAGCCCTGGCTTTATCGACTTGAACGCGCTGGGCGATATCGACCACGACATCGTGCATCTGGAAGTATCGGCGGAAAAAAACAAAAACTTGCTCTGGTCGGAAGCGTACTACCGCAAAGGCTACCGCGAAGTCATGACGCCGGAAGAAGAGTCGTTCAAGTCGCTCTACGCCTACAGCCAACTGATCCTGAACGGGGTGACGACCGCGATGCCGATCACCTCTGTGTTTTA
Organism: Brevibacillus sp. FW301-21C12A; assembly: GCF_058788915.1. Lineage (NCBI taxonomy): Bacteria > Bacillati > Bacillota > Bacilli > Caryophanales > Paenibacillaceae > Brevibacillus > Brevibacillus sp. FW301-21C12A. The sequence continues at coordinate 4,938 of NZ_JBYTBG010000045.1, read as the reverse complement.
CAAGCGCTGGGCGGAGACGTACGAGGAGTTGGCAGCAGCGGCCGAGCATGCAAGACGTCTTGGACTGCGCATGTACATGGGGCCGAGCTACCAGTCCGGCATGCGCGTGGTCAAGGCAAACGGCGAGATCGAAGTCGTGTGGAACGAAGCGGAAGGGCGGGCAGGGCTTGAGCGGGCCGTCCAGTTTGTCAAAGATTTTGACGGCGCGCACAACGGGCTGATTCGCGGGATGCTCGCGCCTGAGCGGATCGAGACGCAGACGGTCGAGAATTTGGTCGTCACGAAGCGCTACAGCGACGAACTGGGCTGTCCCGTTCGCCTGCACGCGGCACAGGGCAGCTACGAGTACATGGAAATCCACCGCCGTCACGGCAAGTCGCCGATCAAGTCGCAATAGCCTCGCTGCCAAATGAAAAAGCACAATCTGCCAGACTTGAGCGGATTGTGCTTTTTCTATAGGTTTCTGTACTCGGCCAGGCTGGCAACCTTTGGCGGTTCAACGCAGAAAGCCTCCCTCCGAATGGATGACTTGCCCCGTGATCCAGCCCGCTTCCTCGCTCGCCAAAAACGCAACCAAACGGGCGGCATCCTCCGGTTGGCCGATTCTGCCCAGCGGACTGCGCGCAAGAATGTGTTGCGCAAGCTCCGCCGACATCCAGCCGGTGTCAGTCGGCCCCGGATTGACGGCATTGACGGTAATCCCAAGCGGGGCCACTTCCGCAGCAAACGTCACCGTGAACGCATCCAAGGCTCCTTTTGTGGCGGTGTAAGCAATTTCGCCCGGCATCGGGCCTTTGGACTGTCCCGAGGTCATATGAATAATCCGGCCGTGAGCGCCTCGCGAGAATCGGCGGGCAAATTCCACACTGAGCATGATCGGCGCCCGGACATTGAGCGCGTAATGGGCATCCAGGCTGGCCGCATCGAGCGCCTGGTAACCATCTGTAGTCGAATGACAGGCGTTGTTGACCAGAATACAGGGCGCACCGAGCTGTGCGTTCGCTTCGTCGAGGACACGCAGCCAGGAATCCGGCTGGGACAGGTCAATCTCCATGCTCGCACATCTCACGCCGGAGCGTAAAAGCTCCTCGCGCAACTGGTGCGGCTCATGGTCTTCCACACCCCAGTCCATCGTTTTGTCGTACGCCGTCCAGTAGGTGAAAAACAGATCGACCCCCTGGGAAGCCAATTTTCGGCAAATGGCAGCGCCGATGCCGCGCAATCGACTTGCCCCCGTTACGATGGCGATTTTTTTTGGCAACGCTTTTTCAGCGCGAATGTTCATGGGCGTAAAACCTCCTTGTGACAATGCTGGAACGTGCATCGGCAGGCAACTTCAAAGCAAAAACGCGGAAGCAGCCTGATTCGTGTAAAAATAACCGATGATAAGATACGCGAACAACAGGAAAAAGCAGATGCCGGAAATGGTGAGATTGATGCGAATCCGTTTCGGGTGGTATCCAAACAAGCCAAGGAGCAGACAAACAAAACCGACAATTCCTAACAACAGTGGAATCGCGATGACCAAAAACTCACTCATGACAATTCACTCCGCTCTGTTTCATCATATACGCTTCCCGCGCAGATCAGGACTAATCGAAGTGATCCGGGCATAGTAGCTGTTTTTGCAAAAGAGGGGGCGCTCCTTTTGCCTTTTGCCGCCTGCTCACCCGTAAACCGCTTGGGCAAAGCGTCTGACCCCCTCCTGGATTTCCGCCTCGGACAATCCGCCGAAGCCGAACAGGATCGTGGGCGGCCACGAGCGCGCGGGCACAAGCGAGTAGGCGAAGGTAGGATATACTTTCACGCCGTTGCCGAGCGCCTGCTCCACGATTTCCGCTTCGCTTCTCTCCGCGGAAAGCTGCAGCAGCATGTGCAGGCCGGCCCCTGTCCCGATGATGTTGCCCGCAGGAAAATGCTCCTCGAGCGAATGAAGCAGCACATCGTGCTTGCGCTTGTAGAGCGCGCGCATGTTTCGCACGTGCCGATGAAAGTCTCCGGATTGCATGAACAACTCCAATGTGTGCTGGAAAATCGGCGAGGCGTACTGGTCGTAGCTGTTGCGCTTTGTCCGGAAGCGGGCGAGCAGCGAGCGGGGCAAGAGTAAATAGCTGAGCCGAAAAGAGGGACACAGCACTCGGGAAAGCGTGCCCACATAGATGACGCGTTCGCTGTCGTCCTGGCTTTGCAGCGAGGGAATCGGCCTTGCCCCGTAGCGAAATTCTCCGTCGTAGTCGTTTTCGATCAGGTAGCCGCCCGTCTTTTTGGCCCAATCCAACAGCCATGCTCGTTTGCGGTCAGAGACCGTCGTCCCGTACGGAAACTGGTGGGAAGGCGTCAAATAGATCGCCTGGGCACGACTGGCCGCAACATCTTCGAGACAAATACCGTCTTCTTCCAGGCACAGCGGCCGACAGGAAAACGGGTATTGGCCCAGTAGCGCTTTCACCCCATCGTTGACGGCTTCCTCCAAGGCGAGGGTCTTCACGTCTTCTTTTAGCAATTGAAACAGCAGGTCGAGCGAGTGATACGTACCCGCGCCGACGACGATCTGATCGGGTGAGCAGCGGACGCCGCGGATTTGATGCAAATAGCTGGCGATCCGGGAGCGCAAGCCGGGTCCATCTCCATTCCTTTCGTACCTGGCACTTGAAAAAGCGGGAAACTGGATCTTTCTTCTTTGTAAAATTAAGGATATGGTAGGTACATCATACCATCTTTGCAGAGAGAACCGGAAGCAGGGATGAGAAAGTATGTACGAGGAGGAGACAGGAAAATGACCATCGTTTTGCCGCATATCGAGCAGATGCCGGGCTACGCAGAAGGGGGTGCAGCCGCTTCCCGAAGCGGGAGCGATTCGCCTGAATCTGAACGAAAGCCCGCATCCCCCTTCGCCACAGGTGCTAAAAGCTTTGCGCGAGATCACAGAAGAGCAACTGCGCCGCTACCCGGATTCCAGGTGCGAGGAATTGCGTGCCGAGCTGGCCGCCCAGTATGGCGTCAAGGTAGAGCAAACGTTTTGCTCCAACGGTTCCAGCGAGCTGATTTCGCTGCTGATGAAGGTGTTCGTCGGTCCCGAAGGAAAAGTCGCGATCCCCGACCCTTCCTTTCCGCTCTATCATTCGGTGGCGGCTGGCTACCAGGCCACATGCATCAAAGTTGCGACCAGGGACGATTTTTCCATTGATGGGGAGGCGCTGCGTAAAAGCGGGGCGCAAGCCGTAGTGCTAGTCAACCCGAACGCGCCGACGGGACTGCTGCTTTCGCAAGCCGAGGTGATCCACTTGGTGGAAGGCATGGACGGGTTGGTTGTCATCGACGAAGCCTACATGGATTTTGCCGACTCGGATGAGAGTGTCATCTCGCTTATAGACCGCTATCCGAATTTGCTCGTTTTGCGCACGTTTTTCAAATCGTACGGGCTGTGCGGCGTTCGGGTAGGGTATGGCTTTGGCCATGAACGGCTGATTGCGGCTTTGGAAAAAGGCAAGGACGTGTACAATGTCGACGCCATCGCGCGCTTTGCCAGTTGACAGGGCAAGCAATCGGGTAGCCGCTTCCTGGCAAACAGAAAGTTACGCTGGCAATCGTTCGAAATAGTTGCTATTTTAAATATATAAGCTCAGTTTCAAAAAGGTAGAATTTCATAAACTAAGGGAGATGTAGAGGATGGAGTGTCAGTTAACCATTACCCGGACAGCACACAAAAAAGAGAAGCCAGCGCTCGATAAGCTGGGGTTCGGCGTACATTTTACCGATCACATGTTCACCATGGATTACACGGAAGGCAAAGGATGGCACGATCCACAAATCGTTCCGTATGCTCCCTTGTCACTCGATCCGGCGGCAATGGTCTTCCACTATGGACAAGCGATTTTTGAAGGACTGAAGGCATACCGCAACAAAGAAGGCAAAGTGCTTCTGTTCCGCCCGGATCAAAACTTCAAACGGATGAATCGCTCCCTGGAGCGGATGAGCATGCCACAAGTCGATGAGGAGTTCATGGTCGCCGCCCTGAAGCAGTTGGTGGCGCTGGAAAAAGAGTGGATTCCGGCAGAAAGCGGCATGTCGCTCTATATTCGTCCGTTCGTGATTGCGACAGAGCCATGTTTCGGCGTGCGTGCCTCGCACACGTACAAGCTGATTATCGTCCTGTCTCCCGTCGGCGCTTACTATGCCAATGGCATGGAGCCGGTCAAAATTTACGTGGAAAACAAATACGTCCGCGCAGTCAGAGGCGGTACGGGCAACGCAAAAGTAGCAGGGAACTACGCAGGCGCCTTGAAAGCACAGGCAGAAGCCAAGGAAAAAGGCTACGAGCAAGTGCTTTGGCTGGATGGCGTTGAAAATAAATACATCGAAGAAGTCGGCAGCATGAACGTGTTTTTCAAAGTAGGGGACGAAGTGTGGACCCCGGCGTTGAACGGCAGTATTTTGGAGGGGATCACCCGCGATTCGACCATCCAGTTGCTCCAAGACTGGGGCATTCCGGTTGTAGAAAAGCGCATTTCCGTCGAAGACTTGTATGAGGCGCACAAGAACGGACAACTGGAAGAAGCGTTCGGCACAGGGACGGCGGCGGTCATCTCTCCGGTTGGCGATCTGAACTGGAACGGCCATCAAATGATTATCAACGGGGAGAAAACAGGTCCGTTGACGACCAGACTGTACGAAACGATGACTGGCATCCAGTACGGAGAGCGAGAAGACAAGTTTGGCTGGTCTGTAGAAGTAACGGAATAACAACAGGCAACACACGAAGAGGCACGGCTCTCTCGCTTGGGCGAAGAGGGGCGATGCCTCTTTTGCTTTGTGTTGAAAGTACTTCTCAATTCAGCGATTAAAAAATTGTGAATGAATAACTAGGACGTGTCTGAAAACTAAAGAAAATGTGGTATGATTTAGGAAAAACGAATGGAGCAACGAGCATGATTCAAA
>NZ_JBYTBG010000044.1:0-36537 GCF_058788915.1 Brevibacillus sp. FW301-21C12A | reverse complement strand
TTTTGTTCCCTAGACAACCAAATACCAAAGATTATGTGTATTTTGAATGATGGGAAAAGATTAATGCAACGCTAGTGGGCGCATCTGCAAAAAATAAATGGCGGCAATCGGTCACAAACGGGGGAGGTCGCTCGTCTTTGAGACTGAAAGGTCAAATTCGAGTGGAGAGGGAAGATGAACATGCAAGCGAGATTCAACTACCACCAAGCCAACCCCCAGGCGTACCAAGCCATGCTGCAGCTTGAAAAATTCGTGAACGAGAGCGGGCTCGACAAGAAGCTGGTCGAGCTGATTAAAATTCGCGCTTCGCAAATCAACGGCTGCGCCTTTTGTCTGGATATGCATACGCAGGATGCGCGCAAGCTCGGCGAGACGGAGCAGCGCATTTACCTGCTGAACGCCTGGCGCGAAGCCGCTGTCTATACCGATGCGGAACGTGCGGTTCTGGCCTTGACCGAGGCGGTGACGCAGATCGCGCAAAATGGCGTTTCCGATGCCATCTACGAGCAAGTGCGAAAGCATTTTGACGAGAGCCAGTACGTCGCGCTGATTATGGCGATCAACACGATCAATAGCTGGAACCGGCTTGCGATTGCAACAGGCATGTCTGCTCCATACAACCGCTAAAGCAGGCGTCTGGCTTGTCAGGTGACCACCGAAGCGAAAACGACACGTTCCCACGAAAAGGGGCGTGTCGTTTTGCTTTGCTTATGCTTTCAGCCGTGCTACACGTCCATCTCCACTTTTCGCCCCGGATAAAATTGCTTTTCTTCGGCCAGCGGATTGCCCTTGGCTGTAAGCGTCTCCGGCGTGATGCGGAAGATGGCGGTCGCGCTGCCCACGGACGAGCGGTATTTGAGCACATGTTGCAAAGGCAGCGGCTCGGAAAAGTAGCCCGGCACGTATTTGTCCAGCAGCGCCTGCATCGCCTCGCGCATTTCGGATGGCTCCTGCACGCGTTCAATCGTCCCCGCCAAAAAGACGCTCATGTACGCCGTATCCACATGGGCAGGCACAGGCGAGGCAATCGTGCCGTACTCTTCGCAGACGCTGAAGCATACCCGGCTGTTGGCGTTTATCATCTCGACCTTGCGACCGGAGTCCGCGCCGTGAAAGTAAATACAGCCGTTCCACCAGGCGAAATTGAGCGGCAACACATACGGCTCGCGCTCATTGGACAGCCCGAGATGGCCGACCTTGGCCTGCTGCAAAAACTGTGCGATCTGTTCCTGGTCCGTAATCGTGCGTTTGGAATAGCGAATCGGTATCATGTAAAGTCCTCCCGTCTGACAGCTCAACGTTTTTTGGGTGTAGCCTGATCGTAGTCGGTTTTTGACTTGGGAAAAAGGTGCAATTTTCATCAAATTGAGCAGGTCAGATGCAAAAAAACCGCCCTTTTCCCAAAAGAGCGGTTGGCGGTCTTGTCTTGCGGGCTACCCGAGCTGGCGCTTGGAGTCGAGCTTTTTGGCGAGCTGTTCCTCTCCGCGGTGAATCCAGCCGACGAAGGAGTCCCGGATATTCAATTCGTAGTCGAGATGGACAACGGCGACGAACATGTAGTGGCTTTTTCCTTGAAAACGGGAGCGGTAGCGCAGGTCAATCCATTTTACCTCGTAGCCGAAGGGGCGTTCCTTCGTTTCTACGTGAACGTGGTGCGTGAAGGCGAGGAAGGACTGGACCTTGAAGCTTTTTTTGGCAGCGGCGATCACTTCGTTTTCAGGCTTGATGGAGAAAGTGTCCAAAATCGCCACGTCGCCGGAGTGCACTTCGCCCACGTACCAGTGCTGCTCGGTTTTGGCGACAAACGTCCAGTGCGTCCAGGAAAGGGTAGGGATGATCGTGTACATGCCAGGCTTGCCGATGCGCGCGCGAACAAGCTCTGTCGTCCGCTTTTGCACCTGGCAGCGCCAGTAGTAGTACACGGCGATCACGAGGTAAATCAAGAGAAAGCTTCGCCCAGGGTGAGCGCCCGCTGCCCAGAGCATGAAGCCGACGAGATGAGCGGCAAAAATGAACGGGTCAAAAATGAAAATGGCGTTGAGGGCGACCCATTTGTCGCGAAACGGATACAAGCCCTTTGTGCCATAGGAATTGAACAAATCGACGAAGACGTGCAGGCAGACGGCCAGAAAGATCCAGCCCAGCAGATGCAGCCAGGAGGTCTGTGGCATCAATGCCTGAATGAGCCCAAAAATGGCTCCTGTCCATAAAAACAAGGCCGGTACAGAGTGAGAAACGCCCCGATGGTTGCGTATATAGGCAGCCGTGCCGCGGAGGCGGACCAACCCATCCAGATCGGGTGCTTGCGAACCGATGACCGTGCCGATCATAACGGCAGCCGCAAGCGAGGGAGAAGAAGCTACGACAGGATCGAGGTAGGCGAGCCCGGCCAATCCGAAGCCCATGGCAAAGTGTGTGGCAGTATCCATGGAATCGTTGTCTTCCTCCTTTCCTTCCAGGCTGTTGTTATTGTTTATTATAGCGTGTGAGGCGACATAATTCCCTCCTCCGCTGAAAAAAATTGTGAGCTTGTTCCCGCTTTTGCAAAAAGGGTATGATGAATAGATCAAGGAGGGACATGTCGCATGCTAACCGTGTTTATCGAATACAAGCTGCAATCGGAAAAACGCGATCAGGCTCTGCGGCTGCTCGCATCCATGGCTGAGAGCATGGAGGCGTTGGGGGCGCGCCAGTACCGCTGTATGGAAGGACTGGATCAGCCGGGCTTGTTTGTCGAAGCCTTTGAAGTTGAGACTGTGCACGAATACGAACAGATCAAGGCACACCGCTTGGCAGACCGCGCGTTTTGCGACTGTGTAGCGGGCGGAGCGGACAAGCTGCACGTTTGGGCGTTTCGTCCAGCCGCGTTACCACAATAGAAGGAGCAGACGACGAAGAAATGGCAAGGAAAAAAGAAACCGGCTTGCGGTACACTCTCCCGGAGGAATTTCACGTCTTCGGCTTTTCGCACGATTTGCTTGCCTGGTACGACTCGCAAAAGCGGGATCTGCCGTGGCGGATCAACCGCGATCCGTATCGGGTGTGGGTGTCGGAAATCATGCTGCAGCAGACAAGAGTAGAGACCGTTAAGCCTTATTATGCGAATTTCATGGAAAAATTTCCGACGGTTGTCGATTTGGCAAATGCACCAGAAGACGAAGTGTTAAAAGCATGGGAAGGACTTGGCTACTATTCCCGCGCTCGCAATCTGCAGGCGGCAGCGCGCGAGGTGACGGCCCGCTACGGAGGAGTCGTGCCGGACACGCCGGAGGAGATCGCCACTTTGAAAGGCGTAGGGCCGTACACGGCGGGGGCGATTTTAAGCATTGCCTACGAAAAGCCGGAGCCTGCTGTCGACGGGAACGTCATGCGCGTTTTTTCCCGGCTGCTGTACTTGACGGATGACATCGCGAAGCCCGCTACCCGCATCAAGATCGAGCATCTCGTGCGCCAGGTGATCCCGGAAGGCCGGGCAGGCGATTTTAACCAGGCGCTGATGGAGCTGGGGGCGATGGTCTGCCTGCCGCGCACGCCGCAGTGCCTGACCTGTCCGGTGTTTGATTACTGTATGGCGCGGCAGGAGGGTGTGCAGGAGGAGTTGCCGATCAAGGGCAAAGCGAAACCGCCACGTCCTGTCGATCTGCAAGTGGCGATCATCGAACGCGACGGCAAGGTGCTGATTAACAAACGCCCCGATCAAGGGCTGTTGGCAGGCATGTGGGAGTTTCCCATGGTGGAGACGGAGCAGCAAAAGGATGCCGCCAAAAGAGAGGCGCTCGCGCGTGGAATCAGCGAACGATTCGGAATCGACATCGAGGTTCTGGAGCCGCTCGGCGCGGTGCAGCACGTTTTTTCCCATTTGCAGTGGAACATGCAGGTCTGGTCCTGTGACTGGATCGAGGGGGGCGAGTTGCCGGGCCATGCGCGTTTTGCCGCCTGGAGCGAGCTGGATGCGTACACGTTCCCGATGGCCCACCACAAAATCCGCGAGCTGCTCGGGCAAAAAAGCAAATAAGCTGCTCACTGGCAAAAAGCTGTCGAGGGTTCTCTCGGCAGCTTTTTTCGTTGTTGCAGTTGTGGCTGCTGCGCGGTCTGTCCGTCACGCCTGTGTCGCCAATCGGCAAAAAAAGAAGATCACGCCGTATCGGGCATGATCTTCCTGAATGTGCTTGTTTGTCTTATCGGTAGAGAAATTCCGGAAACTGCATCGCAATCTGATGCTTCCGCTCTTCCCACTCAGCGATCGCTTTTTGCTGCAAATACCGTGTTTCGCGCTGCTCAGGGGTCAATTTCCGCTTCTCAATAATAATGGTGAAGAAAATCATTGGAATGTACATGAAGGTCCACCTCCCATCCCTGGTGTGTAGTGCAGTCAGCCGCCGTCTATCGCTTTGACTCCTGTAAATCTCATCATCTGACGTCTTTGTCTGTTTTTCATACAAAATCCCTCCCAATGTAAAATGTAAAACCAAAAATTAGATGCGGCTAACAAATTGTGCGGCTTCAAAAGCGTGCGCCTCGGCGCGTTCCTCCAGATAGCGGGCGCGGGCGTAAGCGGCCATGCGCTCTTCGGGTTTCACTTGTTTGCGCTCGATCTTGACAGTGAACAGCAAGAAGTTCAGTACCATGTCAAATCACCTCCTCTCAATATGGAAGAAAATGGATGGTTGTCGCCAAGAAAAAGACCACGGGCTAATGCCTGCGGTCTCTTGGCGTCACAAAGCAAACGAAAGACCACAAGCTACAACGCCCATGGTCTGGTAATTGACGAATGAGAATGCTGAAGATACGAATCCATCTACAATTCGTCGGTCCAGGAGGCGCTGTTATATGCAGTTTTGGCAACGATTAGACGATCAGTGAATGCAGGTGCAAAAGCGAGTACAGTCATCATGTTGCAGCCTCCTTCCTTCGAGTAGTAGTGTCGTAAAACGTAACCTTAGAATATGGCATTTTTTTCTTGTTGTAAAGCACTTTTTACCTAAATTCTGAAGAAAGTTAATTCTGAAAATAATAAAATATAATAAAAAGTAAAAGGATGTGCGATTATTGGTTTAGCCAGCTTGATATAGCGGGTAAGTATATCAGACAACGAGACTATGCGAAAAGGTGATGAAGTCGGATGAAAATGCCAAGATTGACCGTTCGAGCCAAGCTGATTGCTTCGTTCTCCCTCATCTTGATTGTTCCCGTGCTCACTCTTGGTTTGCTCTCTTATCAGAGTGCCAAGGATCGGCTGGAGGAACAACTGTTGATGACGGCCGCCGAGAACGTTCGCTTGGTGGACGAGCTGTTGGACCGTACACTGGAGGCGCAATCCCGCGATTTGGAGCTGATCGCTTCCGAGATCGGGAAAGAAGAACTGACGGAGCAGATGAGAAGCTCTGCCCGTAAAAAGCTGCAAACCTTCCACAAACTGCATCCGGACATTGGCGAGGTCTACATCGGCGAGGAAAATGGCAAGATGCTGACGGCGACAGACGCCAAGCTGTCTGCCGATTACGATCCGCGCAAACGCCCCTGGTACCAGGCGGCAATGGCCGAGCCTGACAAGACGATCATTACGGACCCGTACATTGATGCAATTACAGGGAATGTAGTTGTAGGTTTGGCCAAAGCTTTGTCTGACCGTTCGGGCGTGCTTGGAATCGACATTCAGTTGACCGCGCTCAACGAAACCGTGAAACAAGCGAAAATCGGCAGCAAAGGATACATGTCTATTTTCGATGCAAACCGCAAGCTGCTCATCCATCCGACCGGAACGCCAGGCGCTGACGCGACACAGCCGTGGGTGGAAGACCTTTACGCCCAAACCGAAGGGAAGTTTGGCTTTACGGATGAAGGAAATGACGCGAAGGCGACTTTTGTCACCAACGAGCAAACAGGCTGGAAACTGATGGGCGTCATGTACCGCACCGAAGCAGAGGTTGCGGCCAGCCCGATCTTTTACAGAACATTGCTGGTCGTCGCGATTACGATCGTCATTGGAGCGGGAATCGTGTACAGCATTTTGCGCTCGTTGCTGCGTCCGTTGCAACAGTTGACAGATGCGGCGGAAAAAATGAGCCAGGGCGACGTGACCCAGCAGGTGGAAGTCAAAAGCGACGACGAGTTGGGCGTGCTGGCGAAAACATTCAACCATATGGCTGAATCGCTCCGTTCCTTGCTTTACTCCGTAAACGATTCTGTCCAGCAACTGGCGGCATCCGCAGAGGAACTCTCGGCAAGCGCAGACCAGACGAGCAAGGCGACCGAGCAGATTGCGACGACGATGCAGGACATGGCGACAGGCACACAGGCACAGAGCAGCAAGTATCGCATACGCAAAAGAGTACCGCAGCCGTCGAGCAAATGTCGCAGCGGATCAGCCAAATCGCCAACTACACGGCGGAAGTGTCCGACACGGCAAAGCAGACTGCAACCGTTGCGGCGGAAGGAAACCGCTCCGTCCAATCGGCAGTGCAGCAAATGACCGCCTCCAGCGAATCAATCCTGAGTCTGGCAAAAGTCGTGGACAATCTCGGAGTGCGCTCGCAAGAAATCGGAAAAATTGTCGATGTCATTACCGCCATTGCTAGCCAGACCAATTTGCTCGCGTTGAACGCAGCCATCGAAGCGGCGCGGGCGGGCGAGTCCGGCCGCGGATTTGCGGTAGTAGCAGACGAGGTGCGAAAGCTGGCCGAGCAGTCATCGGCGTCGGCCGAGCAGATCAGCCATTTGATTGCGGCGATCCAGCAGGAGACAGACAATGCCGTTGACGTCATGGAAAAGAGCAAGCGGGAAGTGACGGAAGGGATTGACAAAGTGTACGAGGCTGGGCGTTCGTTTGAGCAAATCCAGTCTGCGGTCGATGATGTGGCGCTGAAAATTGGCCGAGTCTCCCAGGCTTCGCAAGATATTTCCGAGCAGACCCAGTTGGTCGTCGAGCTAATCAACCATATTTCCGATGTGACCTTGAAAGCTTCGGACGGCACGCAGAGCGTATCCGCAGCAGCAGAGGAGCAGCTCGCTTCCATGGAAGAGATCGCGTCCTCCGCAATGTCACTGGAGCGATTGGCAGAAGATCTCCAGGAGCAGATCGGCAAATTCAAGATTTAAAAGCAAAAACCCGGTGCAGCAGACAGCCTCGTCTGTTTGGCAGCCGGTTTTTTTTGCGAAGTGCGATCAGTCGTAAATCGGCTTGGAAGCATGATCCCAGCCTCCGCTGTCGCCGCCGACCGGACCGCGTGATTCCAGCTCGCGAATCACTTTTACATGCAGCGAAGCGCCCTCTGCACTCAAATAAGGGGCGAGCTGCGAAAACGAATCGTGGTAGTGCAACAGCTCGTTGAGTTCCCACTGTGCCAGCGGGACCATGGTCAACTCGGACAAGTCGCGTCCTATGTACATCGCTTCGTTCCTCCTTTGTCTGTAGCCGCTCGGCTGGCTTTTGGCGTGTTTAGTATGGCTGTTTGCGGCATGGCTTTAGTCAGAGGAGATTTTTGCTCGCGGTAGCAAAAGCAGGAGTGGAGTTGTATAATGAAAAAGTGATTTTGACTTATTAGTACCTGCTGTTAATAGTTGGTGAGTAGGGGGCATTGCTTTTATGAATACGACAAAAAAAGTGGCATTGGTGACTGGCGGGACGCGCGGCATCGGCAAGGCGATTGCGCTGCAGTTGGCCGAACAGGGCTACGATCTGGTCTTGAACTATTTGCGCAACCGTTCCGCAGCGCGCGAAGCGGCTGCTGAGCTGGAAGCAAAAGGAGCGCGCGTGCACCTGGTCAAAGCAAACGTAGGTGACGTAGCGAAAATCAAGGAACTGTTCGCGGAGATCGACCAGGAATTTGGTCGTCTGGACGTGTTGATCAACAACGCGGCTTCCGGCGTTTTGCGCCCGTTGATGGAACTGGAAGAGAGCCATTGGGACTGGACGATGGAAATTAACAGCAAAGCGCTGTTGTTCTGTGCGCAAGAAGCGGCAAAACTAATGATTAAAGGCGGCAATGGCGGGAAGATCGTCAGCCTCTCCAGCCTTGGCTCCATCCGCGTGCTGGACAACTACACGGCGGTTGGCGTATCCAAAGCGGCTGTAGAAGCGATCACGCGCTACCTGGCTGTCGAGCTGGCACCGCACAATATCGTTGTCAATGCAGTTTCCGGCGGCGCTGTGGACACCGATGCGCTCAAGCACTTCCCGAATCGCGAAGAACTGCTCGGCAGCTCCGCGCAACGCACGCCGGCAGGGCGGATTGTAGAGCCGGAAGACCTGGCGAATGCCGTGATGTTTTTGGTTTCGGACAAGGCCTGGATGGTGCGCGGACAAACCTTGATTGTCGACGGCGGCATTTCCCTTTTGACCTAGTTTGTGCTTTTGCGGTGACCAGGAGTTGGCGACTTTGACGTCTCACTACACAAGACAAAGTTGTCCATGTGTTGTACAATAGAGGAAGAAGGTTACGAAGGAGGCAACGTATGCTGATTCGTCCGTTTCGGCTCGGTGACTATTCGGCTATCACAAGTATCTGGCAACAGACGGGTTTGGACCAATCGGACACGGAGTCGTTGAACGATTTGGCCCAACAGTTGGCATGGGACAGCGATTTGGTTATGGTTGCGGAAAAAGACGGCAGAGTTGTTGGGGTCGTGGTCGGCACGATCGACGGAGCGCGCGCCTATTTTTACCGGCTGGCTGTTCTCCCCGAGATGCAAGGTTCCGGCATTGGCCGCGAACTCGTGTCTGCCATCGAAAAGCGCTTCAAACAACGAGGCGTCAACAACGTCCTGATTATGGTCAATCAGGCGAATCCGGAAGTCCTTCCGTTTTACCTTTCGCTTGGCTACGAAGTACAAAAATTTGTTACGCTTTCCAAAAAGCTCTCTTCCTAAAGGAGGCTTGTCCCCATTCAAATAGAGAAGAGAAGAAAGGGGAGAGTCATGTCACCAACTCCGGGCTCCAATATCCGCATTGAAAGCTATAAACACGATCATTCGCTGCACCGCATATGGGACAAATCCACGCTGATTCACACCAGTGATGCGGTGGTGATTGGGGGAAACGATCGGGTCAAGGTGACAGAAGCAGACGGGCGGGAGTGGCGCACGCGTGAGCCGGCCATTTGTACTTTTGGTCGGGGCCAGTGGTTCAATACCATTGCTATGATTCGCGACGACGGCATCTACTATTACTGCAACATTGGTTCGCCCTTCAGCATGAAGGGTCAGCTTCTTAGCTACATAGACTATGATCTCGATGTAAAGGTGTTTCCCGACATGACGTATTCGATTCTCGATGAAGAGGAGTTTCTGTTGCACAGCAAACAGATGAACTACCCTCCGTTTGTCGTGGAAAAAGTACAGACAGCGCTGCGAGAAGTGCTGGACTGGGTAAGCGCGCGCCGCGGCCCTTTTCAGAACGGCTTTGTTCAACGCTGGTACGAGCGGTATCTTTTAGTGCGAGACGATGAGGAATAATCCCTTTCCCGTAAATCCGGGGGAGGGATTTCCTTGTACTGTCCTAAACTTGAAAAAGGCGAAGCACGATCACATACGTGCAAATTTGGCTGTGCCTGAACGAATCGGGCACAGCCAAGTTTCTATGTAAGGGAGGTATGCTGGTTGAGCATACGCCGCTATTTGGCATATGTCATGCCCTATTGGAAACAAATATTGGGGACCATATTCATAGGCATCATCAAATTTTCCATTCCGCTTGCTCTGCCGCTTCTCATCAAATACGTGATTGACGATCTGCTGCCAAGCCCGATTCCCCGCGAGGAAAAGCTGACGCAACTGTTCTGGCTGATGCTCGCCGCGTTTTTGGTGTTTACGGTGGTGCGTGCGCCTGTCGAGTACATTCGCCAATATTACGCGCAGTGGGTGTCCAGCAAAATTTTGTTTGACATTCGCAATCAGCTTTATGCCCATTTGCAGCGGCTCTCGATGCGCTACTACAACAACACGAAGACGGGCGAGGTCATTTCCCGGGTCATTAACGACGTGGAGTCCACGAAAAGCTTTGTGGAGACGGGCCTGATGAATTTGTGGCTCGATCTGATTACGATCGGCCTGACGCTGTTGATTATGTTTTCCATGGACGTCGAGCTGACGCTTGTCGCCATCGTCGTCTTTCCGTTGTACAGTTTTTCCGTCAAATACTTTTACAAAAAACTGCGCCAGTTGACGAGGGAGCGCTCTGCCGCGCTGGCCCGGCTGCAAGGATACTTGTACGAGCGCGTGAACGGCATGGCGCTGATCCGCAGCTTTGCGCTGGAGAGCCACGAGAGCAAAGGATTTGCCAAGGAAAACAACCAGTTTCTGGACAAGGCGCTGGAGCATACGCGCTGGAACGCGCGGACGTTTTCCGTCGTCAATACGGTCACCGATATCGCGCCGCTTTTCGTCATCGCCTACGCGGGCTATCAGGTGATCGGCGGCAGCATGAGCGTAGGGACGCTGGTGGCGTTTTACGCCTATTTGGAGCGTCTGTACACGCCGTTGCGGCGTCTGGTCAACTCCAGCACCGTTTTGACGCAAGCGATCGCCTCGATGGACCGGATGTTCGAGTTTCTCGACGAGTCCTACGACATCGTGGACAGTCCCCACGCGAGCGAGCTGCCTGTTGATCCTGCGACGGGGCGCATCCGGGGAGAAATTCGCTTTGAGCACGTTTCGTTCCGCTACCGGGAAGACGGGCCGCTCGTTTTGCAGGACGTGAACCTGACAATTAAACCAGGCGAGACCGTGGCGATCGTCGGGATGTCCGGCGGCGGAAAATCGTCTCTGATTAGCCTGTTGCCGCGTTTTTGGGATGTGACAGAAGGGCGGATTACGATAGATGGCATCGACATTCGCGAGCTGAAGCAGCAAAACTTGCGCCATCATATCGGCTTGGTGCAGCAGGATAATATTTTGTTTAGTGAATCTGCCAAAATCAATATCCTGATGGGGAATCCGGCGGCGGATCAGCAGGCTGTCGAGGAAGCGGCGCGCGCGGCCAACGCGCATGATTTTATCAGCGAGCTGCCCCAAGGCTACGACACCGAGCTGGGCGAGCGCGGCGTGAAGCTGTCCGGGGGTCAAAAGCAGCGAATTGCCATCGCGCGGGTTTTCTTGCGCAATCCGGGCATTCTCATTTTGGACGAGGCGACCTCTGCCCTTGATCTGGAGTCGGAGCACATGATTCAGGAGTCGCTGGCTCGCCTGACCAAAGGCCGGACGACGCTGATCGTGGCGCATCGCCTGTCTACGATCACGCATGCGGACAAGATCGTGGTCATGCGCGAGGGGCAAATTGTCGAGCAAGGCAAGCACGAGGAGCTGCTTGCGCAAAAAGGAGTGTACCATAGCCTGTGGAGCGTCCAGGATTTTGGAACAGCGTCTGAGACAGGCGCAAAGTGATTGATTGACCAGGGGGGAATGGAGGGAGTTAGATGGAGATATGGCGACGCAATTTATACGTGCTATGTGGATCGCTGTTTGTCGTCATGGTCGCTATGAGCATGATTATGCCGTTTTTGCCGCTCTACATTCAGCAAGACTTCGGAATTGACGATCCGCACCAGGTAACGGCGTGGGCGGGGATCATTTTTGGGGCCAACTTTTTGACCGCAGGGCTGGTGTCCCCGATCTGGGGCAATCTGGCTGACAAGCACGGGCGCAAGATCATGATTTTGCGCTCCGGCTACTTCATGTCGATCACGGTTGCGCTGACGGGCTTTGCCGGAAGCTTGTGGCAGCTTTTGGCGCTGCGGCTGATTAACGGGCTTGTGGGCGGGATCATTCCGGCCAGCACGGCGCTCGTAGCTTCGTCTGTGCCGAAAGAACGGATCGGCTGGGCGCAGGGGTTACTGCAATCGTTTATTACGGCAGGCACGATCATGGGACCGCTTTTTGGCGGTGTGCTGGCGAATCAGATCGGCTTTCGGATGATCTTCGTGGTGACAGGCAGCCTGCTTTTGCTCGCTACTTTGGTCATTACGTTTACGGTAAAAGAGACGTTTGTTCCACCAGAAAAAAAGGACCGCTCCAGCCTGAAGGAAGATTTTCAGATGATCTTTTCGTCCAAAGAGCTGCCGGCGCTCTTTTTTGTAACCGTGATGATCCAGTTTGCGCTGTTCAGCATCGTGCCTGTCTTGCCGATCTACATCTCGCAGTTGGTCAGCTCGGAAGGGGCGAAGGTAGCGCTGTGGGCGGGAATTGTCCAGGCGGCGATGGGGATTGCCAACGTGTTCGCTTCTCCGCAGTTGGGACGGCTGGGAGATCGGTTCGGCTCGCAAAAAGTGCTGTTGTTCGCCTTGCTCGCGGCGGCCTTCCTGTTCATTCCGCAAGGGCTGGTCTGGACGGTGTGGCAACTGGTGGTCCTGCGCTTTTTGCTCGGGCTGTCGCTCGGCGGCTTGCTGCCTTCTGTCAACGCGCTGCTGCGCCGCGCAACCCCTGCGCATATGGTCAGCCGCGTCTACGGCTACAACAACAGCTTCGTCAGCATCGGGAGCATGCTCGGGCCGATGATCGGCGGCTTTATGGCCGGGTACGTGAGCATCAACGGCGTGTTTTTCATGACGAGCGCTTTTTTGTTCATCAACGCGGGCTGGGTGTACTACAGCTTTTTCCGCAACAAATCTGTACAGTCTACAGAATCTGGAATAGAATAAAACATAGTTGACGAAAAGAGGTGCACCTCCATTGTGATGAAAAGTCGGCAGGAATAATTGCATATTCCGTCAGGACGTCGGGAACGGTCCTGAACCGACAGGAGGTTGTGCATCGTGTGGCATAGACGATTCGTTTGCCTCTGGGCGGGTCAGACATTGGCCAATCTGGGGGATGTTTTTTACATTGTGGCGTTCATTTCGGTCATCTACGCGGCGTCCGGCTCGGTGATGTACACGGCGTTTGTGCCCGTAGTGATTTTGTCGGCGCAGTCTGTCAGCGGCTTGACCGCGCCGCTCTTTTTTCGCAGATGGACGCTTTCGCGCATGCTCGTCTTGTCGCAAGCGCTGAAAACGGCATTGCTGGCGGCAGCGGCTGTTTGCGTGGACAGGGAGACGGGGACGCAATGGCTCTGGCTGCTCTACAGTCTCGGGGCGATGATCGCCTTCATGGACGGCTGGGCAAACCCGGCGCGCAATGCGCTGGTGCCGCAGCTTGTGCTCCGCCAAGAGCTGATGCGAGCAAACGGCCTGCTCGCGACTTCCGATCAGACGGTTCATTTTGCCGGATGGGCGGCAGGGGGCTTGCTCGTGGCCTGGCTGGGAGCGAGCACCGTTCTCTGGGGCACAGTGGCCGCCTAC
This sequence comes from Brevibacillus sp. FW301-21C12A, assembly GCF_058788915.1. NCBI lineage: Bacteria > Bacillati > Bacillota > Bacilli > Caryophanales > Paenibacillaceae > Brevibacillus > Brevibacillus sp. FW301-21C12A. Next base: position 23,266 of record NZ_JBYTBG010000044.1, on the reverse strand, counting down.
GTCTTGGCAACGCTCGCCATGCTGGGAGTCAAGCCCAAGCTGGCTAATGCCGAAGGCGAAGCGGGCTTGCGTGTCTCTCCCCAGCAGCCGCAGGGAGATTGGCTTACGGGCTGGAAAACGATCCGCAATGTGCCGCTACTGCGGCAACTGGTGGCGCTGGATGTCGTCATGGGCATCGCGGGCGCAGTCTGGATCGCGGCGATTTTGCTCCCTTATGTCCTGGAAGTGCTGGGGCAGGGCGAAGAGTGGTGGGGATACATCAATGCGGGCTACCTGCTTGGCTCGATCATCGGCGGCACTTTGCTTTTGAAGTACGCCGGGCGGATGAACCGGCAGTTGCCGCGCTGGCTGGTGGCGGGAGTTAGCGGTTCCGCGCTCATGACCTTGCTGTTTGGCAGCACGCCTTACCCTTTGGCGGCTTTGCTGTTTTCCTTTGCGCTTGGTCCGTTTCTGGAGATTGCGCTGGTGAGCAAGCAGACGATTTTGCAGCAGGAGACAGAGCAAGCGGCATTGCCTTACGTCTTGTCTGCAAAAGGCACGCTCGACGCGCTTGTTTTCGGGCTGTCCTCGCTGGTGATGGGAGCTTTGGCCCAGTGGCTCGGCACGCGTGCCGTTTATTTGCTCTCTGGTCTGCTGCTGGCGGTGGCAGTTGGCTTGGCATGGCGGCTGTGGCAAAAGTGGCCCGCGCATGCAGGTGAGCAGGAGCAGGGGCAAACTTTTTAAAAGGCGATACCCTCTGGCGAAAGCTGGAGGGTTTTTTGCTACAATGATCGAACACACCAGCATTCGCCTGCGGGAAAAAAACATTCTCCCGATTCACGATCAGCGGCATGCGGAAGGCGGCTTTACGGCGGTGGCAGACGACTACGACGAGGTCACGGAAGCGGTGCTCGCCCATGACTTTTTGATTTTCGCCACGCCGATTTACTGGTACGGCATGTCCGGCCATATGAAAAACTACGTCGATCGCTGGTCGCAAAGTTTGCGCGACGAACGCTATGCGTTCAAGGAATCGCTCGGACAAAAACAAGCCTACGTCATCGCGACGGGCGGCGACCAGCCGCGGCTGAAAGGGCTGCCGCTGATTCAGCAGTTCCAGTACGTCTTTTCCTTTGTCGAGATGCCATATGCGGGCTACATCATTGGCGAAGGCAACAAGCCGGGGGATGTGCTCGCAGACGCGCGGGCCGTGGCCGAGGCCCAACAACTCAACGCATGGCTGAAGGCCAGGCTGTAGCGGCTGGATGTTAGAAAACGTGGCTGCGCCAAGTCTTTGGCGTAGCCTTAGTGGATAAGAATCTTACAAATTCTTATCTGTACAAAAAAGACCGGAGCGACTCCGGTTTTTTCGTTTGCTTGGCTATTTGGTAAGGGAAGGGCCTTGCAGATGACGCAGAATCGCCATCAGATCCAGCTCGCCCAGCCCTTCCTCCAGCGCTTGACGATAGGTTGCCTGCGCCGATTCCGCCAGCGGCGTAGACACGCCAGCCTCGCGGGCCAGGCGCAGGTCTTTGGCCATATGCTTCAAGGCAAAAGCCGCAGGATAGTCGTCTGCGAGAATCGAGGCCGCTTTGCCGCGAATCAGCGGAGTGCCTACAGCGCTTTGCGAAATAATCTCCAGCATTTGCTCCGTCTCAATCCCGAGCGAGCGGGCGAACAGCAGCGTTTCCGAGACGCCCTGAACGGTGATGCCGAGCAGGAGATTGATCGCCAACTTGGCAGAGGTGCCTGCGCCGTTTGGTCCCAGGTAAATGGCGGCCTTGCCGAGCTTGTCCAAGAGCGGCTTCGCTTCGTCGTAGTCCGCTTTTTCGCCGCCAACCATGATGACGAGCTGAGCTTCTTTAGCCGGACCGACACTGCCTGAGACCGGGGCGTCGAGAAAACGCAGCCCGGCTTTTTTCGCCTGCTCCGCCAGAAAACGGGACGTCTCCGGCGCAATCGTGCTCATGTCAATCGCCAGCTTGCCGGATACACGCGCGGACAGCACGCCGTCTGCTCCCGTGTAGATCGCTTTTACCGCCTCGTCGTCGCTGACCATCGTAAACAGTACGTCGCATTCCTCTACGAGCCGGGGCAGGGACGCCACCTGCTTCGCACCGAGGGCGACCAGCGGAGCCGCCTTGTCCGGGGTGCGGTTCCAGACGCTCACGTCATAGCCTGCCGCCAGCAGATTGCCCGCCATCGGTACGCCCATATTGCCCAAGCCAATCCAACCTACGATCATGTCTGATTACTCCTTTTCGTCGCTGTGTTCTCCGACCTGTTTTTGTACAAGCTCCTTCAGCGCGGCGTGCTTGGACGATGTCATGGCAAACAGCTCGTCAAAGCCGCCCGGCAAGGTTTTGTCGAGGACGCGCAGCCCTTCCTCGGTAATTCCGCCTTTGGTAGCGACGCGCTCGATCAGTTGGTCGAAGCCAAGCTGTTCGTTTTTCAAAAGCAAAGCCGTTCCCAGCATCGTCTCCACGAGGATGCTGCGGGCTGCCTCAATCCCCAGCTCCGGCGTTTTGCGAACAGCCGCCTGGGCGAAAGAATCGAGAATCCCCGCGATCAGTCCCGGCGCACTGCTGCTCAAAATCGTCGCCGTCTCGATTTCGGCATCGGTAACCACCTGTACCGTGCCGATGGCAGACAGCAGAGTAAGCAGATGCTCGCGCTGTTCGGCGCTCACTTTGCCGCTGTTTGTCAGCAGCGATACCCCGTGCAGCTCCGAGGAAGTGACGGTCGGAATCACTTTGCTGACTGGCCCGGCGTGGACGGTTTCCACATCCGCGATACTGACCCCGGCAGCGACCGAGACGATATGCTTGTCGGCAGCAACCGACAGCCCGCGTAAAACAGGCAAGACGTCGAGCGGCTTCGTGCAGAGGAAAATCAGCTCCGCCTGCTCGCATAGCGCTTGCGCGGTCGCCGCGACGGTCACGCCGTATTCCGCTTGCAGCTTGTCTGCCTTTGCTTGCGTCCGGTTGAAGACGAGCACGTTTTCCGGCTGGATCGCTTCGCTTTTGCAAAACGACTTCACAAGCATTTGCCCCATGCTTCCTAATCCGATAATCCCGATGCGCATGTACAAAACCTCCCGTCCCATTGTAACGCAAGTCCACATAAAAAGGTACAGCCTCCCGCTGTGGAAGAGGCTGTACCTTGTGTCTGTCGTAGTAAACGTTTTTTTGTACCTGCGATTAGTCGTCGGAGCTTCTGAAGATCATGATGTACTTGGCAAGCTCGAGAACAGAGATCAGAGCGGCTGCCACGTAGGTCAGAGCGGCGGCGCCGAGCACCTTGCTCGCTCCGCGTTCTTCCTCGTTGCGGATGAAGCCCATTTTCAGCATCAGCTCTTTGGCACGGCTGCTCGCGTTAAACTCGACTGGCAGCGTGATGAGCTGGAAGGCAACAGCGCCGGAGAAGAAAATAATCCCGATCAATAGCAGACCCGTCATTTTGAAAAAGAAGCCAGCGAGCAGCAAGAGCGGCGCAACACCGGATACCAGGTTGACCACCGGGAAAATGCGGTGGCGCGCTACCAGCATCGGATACGATACTTTGTGCTGGATGGCATGGCCGACTTCGTGACAAGCAACGGACAACGATGCGATGGAGTTGCCGAAGTAGACAGGATCAGACAGGCGAACCACACGGGACATCGGATCGTAGTGGTCGGTCAGCGTGCCCGGAATATGTTCGACCGGAACGTTGGTCAAGCCGTTTGCATCGAGCATCCGCCGCGCCGCTTCCGCCCCGGTAAGGCCGGAGGAAGTAGGGACCTCCGCGTACTTGTTAAAGGTTCCCTTTACGCGGAATTGAGCCCAGAGCGACAGTCCGAATGCAATGAGAATCAGAAAATCCATCGGGTGAAAAAACATTGAGCACTCACTCCTCGTTTTTATCTACGAAATATGCACAATAGCAGTTCCTTACACATTTTGTCCCATATCCATGTATACGAATAAGTGTCATGGCAGTTTCACTATTTTTATTGTACAATCTCTGACCAATCTTGACAATATCATCGTCGACTTATATGTGCTGGACCAAACGGGCAAAAGCATAAAAAAAGCAGACACATCCTCAGGCGGGAATGTGTCTGCCTGGCACGCCTAGCGATCGTGGTTTTGCGTTTTGTGATGCTCGGTCTTGCGCGGATTTTGGAAGCCGACGACTTCGAGCATCTTGCTGCTCGCTTTGGAATCCAGCGTCTTTTCCGGAGCTTGCGGGTACGTCTTTTCGCCTTTTGACACCTAGATCGCCTCCTCGCGATGATACTCTCGTGCAGTCGTTAGTATCTCCAAAAAGCAGGGGAGCGGGCTTGGCAATGCTTGTCTTGCCGTCAGGCGCACACATTTTTCGCCAAGCTACGCGTTCAACTGGGCGAAGGCGCGGTCGACAGCCGCAATCGTTTCCCGGATGTCGTCCTCCGTGTGAGCGGTGGTGATGAACCACGCCTCGTATTTGGAAGGCGCGAGGCAGATGCCTTCGTCCAAAAGGAGGCGGAAGAAGCGGGCGAACAGCTCGCCATCGGCTTTTTGCGCGGCATCGTAGTCGCGGACTGGCTCGTCCGTAAAGTAAACCGCCATAGCTCCTTTGACGCGGTTGAGCTGAATGGTGACGCCGTGCTTGCTCGCCGCGTCGCGAATGCCTTTTTCCAAAAGCGCACCGAGTCGCTCGAACTCATCGTACACGCCAGGCTGCTTCAGCACTTCCAGGCAAGCGATTCCGGCGCGGATGGAAGCGGGATTGCCCGCCATTGTCCCTGCCTGGTAGGCTGGACCGAGCGGCGCGACCTGCTCCATAATATCGCGGCGTCCGCCATACGCGCCAATCGGCAAGCCGCCGCCGATGATTTTTCCGAGCGCGGTCAGGTCAGGTGTTACACCCAGCAAGTTTTGCGCCCCGCCGTAGCAGAAGCGGAATGCGGTAATAACCTCGTCGTACACAACGAGCGCACCTGCTTCGTGCGCGATGCGGTTTACTTCTTCCAAAAAGCCTGGCTCCGGCGTGACGATACCGAAGTTGCCGACGATCGGCTCGACCAGCACGCACGCTGTTTCGCTACCCCACTTGCTCATCGCTTCGGCAAACGCGCCGATGTCGTTGAACGGAACGGTAATCACTTCGTTGGCGATGCTTTGCGGAATGCCGGCGCTGTCCGGGATGCCCAGCGTGGAAGGTCCAGAGCCTGCCGCGACGAGCACGAGATCGGAGTGCCCGTGGTAGCAGCCCGCGAATTTGATGATTTTCACGCGTCCGGTGTAGGCGCGAGCCACGCGAATGCACGTCATGACGGATTCCGTACCGGAGTTGTTGAAGCGGATGCGCTCCATCGACGGGATCGCTTCGCGGATCATGTTGGCAAAAGTTACTTCCCACGGAGTCGGCGTCCCGTACAGCGTGCCGTTCGCCGCCGCTTCGCAGATCGCTTTGGTTACATGCGGATGGGCGTGGCCTGTAATGATCGGGCCATACGCCGCCAAATAGTCAATATATCGGTTGCCGTCCACGTCCCAGAAATACGCGCCCTGGGCACGCTCCATCGTCACGGGCGCTCCCCCGCCTACGGCCTTGAAAGAACGGGAAGGGCTGTTTACCCCACCGAGAATGACATCCATGGCTTGTTCGTGCAGCAGCGCGGATCGTTCACGTTTCATGCGTTTTTCCCTCTTTTCTTTTCGAAAAAGTCCTTCATTATCTTAACACAGCCAAAGACACCTGAATATGGATGGGGAGCTATAGCTGGAAAAAAGGAAAAATGATACAATTTTCAAGCAAATCACTACACATAAAAGGCGGTAGTTCACCATGAAACTTGAGTGCATCTCCATTAAAGGAAGCGGCAATACCAATGAGGACGCCTATGTGATTTCCCAGACCGGGCAGGTGTACGCGGTGATTGACGGCGTGTCGTCGCTGGTTCCGTACGAAAACCGGGCCGGGCAAACCGGAGGAGCGATTGCGGCAGAGTTGGTGAAAAGGCAGCTTGAGGCGATGCCCCACGATGCGGTTTTGCCCGATTACCTGGCGCGCGTAAACGAGCAATTGCGCGAGCAGATGCGCGAAGGCGGCGTCGATCTGGCGAAAAAAGAAGCGCTGTGGGGAGCGGCGTGCGCGGTCGTCCGCGTGAAAGACAACTGCCTCGAATACGCCCAGAGCGGAGACTGTATGATTTTTGCCGTCTACGAGGACGATGTGGTGCGGCCGCTGACCTACCCGCAAGTCCGCTTGCTGGAGCAACAGGCACTGGCAAGCTGGGAAGCAGGGATTCGCGAGGGGCTGTCCACCCGCGCCGAGTTGCGCGAGCGATGTATGGAGATCCTGATTCATAACCGCTACCAGGCGAATGAACCAGGAGGCTACGGTGTTTTGAACGGCGATCCCGCCTGCGCGGATTTTGTGGAGTATGGACGGGTTAACCGGGCGGGGGTAAAAGCGCTGGTGCTGGCAACCGATGGACTTTTCATGCCGGCTGCTTTTGGCGGTGACGAGCCAGGCTGGGAGGAAACGGCGCTGCCGATCTTCCGCAAAGGACTGCAGCGCTATGCAGATGAACTGATTGCGCTGGAAAACAGCGACCCGGAATGCATTCGCTACCCCCGCTTCAAAAAGTCGGACGACAAGACAGGGATTGTCCTGTTTTTGCGCTGATAGTTTGCTACAGTTTGCCTTTTGCACATTTTCACATGCTCGTATACACTAACAGTTGTTATTTGAAGCAAGCCAAAAAGGACGGTTTTCCATGATCCAAGTGAAGCATTTGCAAAAGGCGTTCCGCATCCACCAGGCCAGATCCGGCCTCGGGGGTGCTTTTCGTGACTTGTTCAGCCGCGAGTACAAGACAGTCAAAGCGGTGAATGACCTTTCTTTTACCGTGGAAGAGGGCGAGATGTTCGCCCTGATCGGGGAAAACGGCGCCGGGAAATCGACGACCATCAAGATGCTGACGGGCATTTTGACCCCGAGCGACGGCGAGATCGTCATCAACGGCTACGTCCCGTTCAAACAGCGCGAGGAATACGTGCGCTCCATCGGCGTCGTCTTCGGGCAGCGCTCACAGCTTTGGTGGGATTTGTCCCCGTTGGAGTCGTTTCGCCTGCTAAAAAGCGTCTACAAGGTCGACGAGACAGAGGGCGAAAAGTGGCTCGCGCGCTTGATCGAGGAGCTGGAAATCAGCCCGTTCGTCAGCCAGCCGGTGCGCAAGCTGAGCCTCGGCCAGCGGATGCGCTGCGAGGTAGCGGCTTCCTTGATCCACAAGCCGCGGCTGTTGTTCCTCGACGAGCCGACAGTCGGGCTGGACGTGCTGGTGAAGCAAAAAATCCGCGAGTTTTTGCGCAATCTGAACGAGACGGAAAACATGACCATCCTGCTGACCACGCACGACGTTTCCGACATCGAGGCGCTCTGTAAACGGGTGCTGGTCATGGACAAAGGCAAGCTGATCTTCGACGGCCTGCTCAGCGACCTGAAGGAAAAGTGGGGCAATGGCACAGAGATTTCCTTCCAGATGAAAAAGCGCACCTCCGCAGCCGAACTGCGCCAGACACTCGGCGAAATGCCGTGCGAAGTCACGCAGGAAAACGACTTCACCCTGAGCGTCAAGGTGCCGCAAAGCCAGGAAATGCTGCCGTTCGTCCTGTCCACGGTTATGTCGTCGTTCGAGGTCAGCGACGTGAAAATTATGGAGACGAGCACAGAGGACATCGTCCGCAACATTTACCAGGTAGATACAGAGGTGCGGGACCATGCATAGGCTCTACATGGAACTGATCCGCATGCGGTTTTTGACCATGCTCGCCTACCGGGTGAACTACTACAGCGGCATCATCATTTACGCGATCAACATCGGGGCCTACTACTTTTTGTGGGGCGCCATCTACGGCGACCAGCAGCAGCTTGGCGGGCTATCGGTCGAGCAGATGACCTCCTACGTGGCGATCGCCTGGATGTCGCGCGCTTTTTACTTTAACAACATTGACACGGAGATCGCCCAGGACGTTCGCGAGGGCAAGGTCGCCATCGAAATGATCCGTCCCTACAACTACTTGTCGGTGAAAACGGCGCAGGCGTTCGGGGAAGGGATTTTCCGCTTTCTGTTTTTCGCCGGGCCGGGGATTTTTCTCATCAGCCTGATTATTCCCTTTCACTTCCCGGCGACCGCGACCGGCTGGGGGCTGTACCTGCTCAGTCTGATGTTCGCTTTTCTCATTAATACGCAGATTAACCTGCTGACGGGTCTGTTCACGTTTTTCCTGTTCCGCAACGACGGGATGATGCGGGCGAAGCGGGTCGTCGTCGATCTGATGTCCGGCCTCGTGCTGCCGATCAGCTTTTTTCCGGGCTGGGCGCAGACCGTCATGGGCTTTCTGCCGTTTCAGGCCGTCAACTACTATCCGAGTCTGATTTTCACCGGAGCGATTACCCCTGGACGGGCCTGGGAATTGATCGGCTTTCAGGCGATCTGGATGGTGGTCATTCTGGTCCCCATTCTGGTTTTGTGGCGGATGGCCCGAAACCGGTTGGTCGTGCAAGGAGGGTAGACGATGCAAAACGTAAAACATATTATCGGCATTTTTGCCGACTACCTGGGCCAGTATTTCAAGACGAGGCTTGCCTACCGGGCTGACTTTTTCGGGGAGCTTGTGTCCAACCTCGTCTCCGAGCTGATTAACCTCGTGTTCATCATCGTCGTGTTCACGCACGTCCCGATGATGAAGGACTGGACGCGGGACGAAATCATTTTCATTTACGGGTTCTTTTTGGTGCCGTATGCGCTGTTCTCGATGTTTTTCGGCTTTTGGGACTTCAACGAGCGCTACATTATCCGGGGCGAAATGGATCGCATCCTGACCAGGCCGATTCACAATCTGGCGCAGGTTTGTCTGGAATCCATCGCGCCGGACCGCATTTTCGGCATCATCACGGGCCTGATTATTATGGGCTATGCGGCGATCCAGCTCGACCTGTCGTTTTACTGGTACGACCCGCTGATCTTCATCGGGCTGGTCGTGAGCGGCGCTCTCATCTACGGCGGCGTGTACACAGCGATTGCGGCGGTCAGCTTTTTCTCTGATTCGCGGACGGGAATCGCCCCGATGATCTACAACATTCAGCAGTACGGCCGCTATCCGGTGGATGTGTACAACAAAGCGATCCGCTTCGTGCTGACCTATGTACTGCCGTTTGCCTTCGTCGGCGTCTACCCGGCTGCCTACTTTTTGCGCAAAGAAGTCTGGTACACCTACGCGGCGTTTACTCCGCTCGTGGCTGTCGTTTTCTTTGGCCTCGGCCTGTTTGTGTGGAACTGGGGGGTCAGCAAATATCGGGGAGCGGGTTCGTAGCAGTCGCGGCCTGATTCGATGCTGGAGGAGCCGAATGTATATTTTTATTTGCGGCTCGTTATGATAACATTAGAGGTAACAAGCGAAAAAAAGACCGTCCGGCGGCAACCGGAGCGGTCTGTACAATGGAAGCTTCCCTCAAGGGGTTCGGCTCAAAATTTCTGGAAGAATAGACCGCTGGAATTGGGACTCAAGGGCGGTCTATTTCTTTTTGGTCAAGGTAACTACCAACCCGATCAAAGCGACCAGGAGCATATCCTATTAAATTCATCGGAAAACAATAAAAAATTGTCGATTTAGCCGTTTCCTCTATTGTCAAATCAAAAAAGCGCAGTATAATATGCAATAGACAACTACACAATTCCTTCGGGGCAGGGTGCAATTCCCGACCGGCGGTGATCGTGTCACGAGCACGTTAAGCCCGCGAGCCTCCCCAGCTTGTCAGCAAGCGACGGAGTGCAGGATCTGGTGAGATTCCAGAGCCGACAGTACAGTCTGGATGGGAGAAGGATGACGACAGTACGTTTTCTGCACGTGCTTGTTTGCCTGTGCAAACGGGAAAAGCTGCAAAAGGGGCATGCAAAATCAGCACCTTTTGTTTCGCGAACCTGTTTCCTGCACATGCTTTGTCATACGCCTGTAATCTGCCCTGAGAATCTTTCTCAGGGTATTTTTGCGTTTCCGCAGGCAAAGCGTATGAGTAGCAACACGTGTGGCACGACCACTGTTGCCATTCCTCAAAGAAGGAGAACAAAGAGGAGATGGTACACATGAAAGAAACAGCCTTGCATTCTTCGCGCAGAGCAACCCAGCGGATCGTGACGATTCCGATGCTGGCCGCCGTTGCCTTTATCCTGCAATTTTTGGAGGTTCCCGTTCCGCTGATGCCGAGCTTTCTGAAGCTTGATTTCAGCACGCTGCCAGCGTTGATCGGCGGGCTTATGTACGGTCCGGTGGCCGGAATCATCATCGAAGTTTTGAAAAATACATTGCACTTTCTGTTTAAAAATGCAGACGGACTCTTGATCGGCGAGATTGCCAATGTGATTGCCGGCGCCAGCTTCATTTTGCCGGCTATCCTGCTGCAACGCAGCGGCCAGGGCAAAAAAGGTTTTCTGACAGGGCTTGCGCTCGGGACATTGATGATGACGGTCGTCATGGCTGTCGCCAACGCATACGTCCTGCTCCCGGCTTACGCTGTGCTCTACCATATGCCGATGGCAGAACTGCTTGCGATGTTCAATGCGACGAGCGTCTGGTCCCTCGTCTTGGTCGGCATCGTGCCGTTCAACATTTTCAAAGGCGTCGTGCTCGCCTTGGTCGCCTATCCTGTTTACGCCAAGCTGGGCGCTCGCCTGGCCCTGCGTACCACAAATTGACATCGGCCTTTCGACTTGCTAAGATATGTTCTTAAACGAACCGTTTTTGTGAAAAGGCTATGAAAGGACCCGCAGCTATTTCCCTTGTTCCAGAGAGTCGGCCCTAGTCTGGAAGGCTGATACGAGGCATACCTGCACCCCATCCTGAAGCCGCCAGCGACGAGCTGGTCCGGTCGCCCCGCCGTTATCGGGTTGGAAAAGAGGACTGTGGCACAAGCCATGGTCAATCAGGGTGGTACCGCGGAAGTCAATCCTCCGTCCCTTTTGGGATGGGGGATTTTTTGCATTTCATGCGAAGAAAAAAGGAGCGTAGAAGGATGAAAGAGGACAAAGCGTTTGTAAAAGAAATTACACCGCAGTCGGAAGATTTTTCGCGCTGGTACATTGATGCGATCAAAAAGGCGGACTTGATGGACTACACCCCGGTGCGCGGCTGCATCGTCTTCAAGCCCGACGGCTTCGAGCTGTGGGAGCGGATTCAGGAGGCGATGGACAAACGGTTCAAGGAAACCGGACATCGCAATGCCTACTTCCCGATGCTGATTCCCGAGTCGTTTTTCCAAAAAGAAAAAGAGCACATCGAGGGCTTCAACCCAGAACTGCCATGGGTGACCGAAGCGGGCGGCGAACAGTTGGAGGAAAAGCTCGCCCTGCGCCCGACCTCGGAGACGATCATCGGCCACATGTACAGCCAGTGGATTCAGAGCTACCGCGACTTGCCGATCCTGATTAACCAGTGGGCCAACGTGTTCCGCTGGGAAAAGCGCACGATGCCGTTTTTGCGCACATCGGAATTTCTCTGGCAGGAAGGCCACACCGCCCATGCGACAGAAGAAGAGGCGCGCCAGGAAACGATGCAGATGCTCGAAATTTATCGCGAAGTAGTCGAGCAGGAGCTGGCGATTCCGGTATGGAAAGGGCAAAAGACGCCGAGCGAGCGCTTCGCGGGTGCGGTTGACACGTACTCGATCGAAGCGATGATGAAGGACGGAAAAGCCGTGCAGGCAGGTACCTCGCACTATTTGGGCGACAAGTTTGCGCGCGGCTTCGAGATCAAGTTTTTGGACCGCGACAATCAGTTCAAGTACGTGCATACGACCTCGTGGGGCAGCTCGACGCGGCTCATCGGCTCGATGATTATGGTGCACGGCGACGACCGCGGCCTGGCGCTGCCGCCACGGATGGCGCCTACGCAAGTCATCATGATTCCGGTAGGTCCGATGAAGCTGCGGGAAAAAGTGATGGAGGCGTTCGATCCGCTTTTCGACGAGATCAAAGCGGCAGGGGTTCGCGTGCGTGCCGACTTGCGTGAAGAGACGCCGGGCTGGAAGTTCAACGAATGGGAAATGCGCGGGGTGCCGCTGCGCCTGGAGCTTGGGCCGCGCGATGTGGAAAACGGTCAGGCGATCCTGGCCCGCCGCGATACGGGCGAAAAAGTGACCGTGCCGCTGGCGGGAATTGCCCAGACGATTGCGAAGCTGCTCGAAGACATCCAGCAAAACATGTTCCAAAAAGCGCTGGCCTTCCGGGAAGCTAATTCTCATCTCGACGTCGACACGATGGAGCAGTTGGCTGCGCACATCGCCAACTGCGAAAGCGAGAACCGCCCAAGCGGCTGGGTGCTGGCCGGCTGGTGCGGAGACGACGCTTGCGAAGCCAAGGTCAAGGAAGAAACCAAATTTACCTCCCGCAACATTCCGTTCGATCCGCCTGCCCAAAAAGCAGCCTGCATTTGCTGCGGCAAAGAGGCGAAGCATACGGTCTGGTTCGGGCGGGCGTACTAGGCGGTTCTGGTAACGCATACGCTTGAACCGAAAACAAGGGAGTGCCCCTCGCGTGAAAAAGAGGGCACTCCCTTTTTGCCTGTGCGAAAAACTTAGCGGCCGAGCACCCAGTCGGCAAAAACCTGTGCGTCGGAAAAGCGGTAGTCCGGCTCCGGATCGAAGCTTCCGGCCTTTTGCGTGACGGGCAGCCAATCGACCCCGACCGTCGTAAGCCCTGCCGCACGCCCGGCCACGATGTCGGCATCGCTGTCGCCTACAAAAATCGTCTCCCCGGCCGTTGAGCCAAGCTCTTTCAGCGCAGTAAAAATGCCTTCCGGGTGCGGCTTTGGCTGGCTCACGTCATCGCCTGTAATCACGACGGAAAAATACGTTTCCAGTCCCCACTCGCGCAAGGAAATATCTGCGCTTCTCCGTCCTTTTCCCGTGACGATTCCCATCTGGACTCCAGCCGCGTGCAACTGCTCCAGCATGCGGGCGATTTCCCCGGGGTTTTGCACCCGGGCATGCTCGCTCGTGTAGATGGCAAAAAAATGATCCAGTGCCGCGGCATGCTCGTGTGCGGGCAGCCTGTTTTGCAAAATGCCTGTCTCCGTCGGCCCGAACAGCGCGACGATTTGCTCGTCTGTGTAATGCTCCTGCAAAAAGCGCTGAAAAGTCGAGCGAAAAGCCGTGAAGATGAGCGGGAGCGTATCGGCGACGGTTCCGTCAAAATCAAACAGAATGGTGCGCATCATCCACCCTCCTTTTGGGCTGAAAAACAAAGAAAAACCATCTTTCTTGATGGTTTTCCTGGTGTGGTTCTCTGCTTTTTACAGAGGCTTGTCCTGATCGTCTGCATCCTCAAACGGTTCTTCCGAATCGTCAGTCGGGTCAGCAGGCGTCAACGGGAACAGAACGTCGAAAAACTTGAATTTGCGGCGTCCCGGCTCGTTTTTAAAGCCTTTGTACTTCTGCAAAAGATCGCTGATGTCGTCGACCAGTTGGTTGCGTTCTTCCTGGCTCAAATAAAATTCAGTCAGGTTAAAAGCAAACGTGTTCTGGTATTCCTTGCGAACATCCTGATCGCTTGCCACGAAGCGGTTGAGTGTCCTCATGAGATCCTTTTCTGTCGTGCGAAACGGAGTGAACATGACGTCACTCAATTGCTGTGCGTTTTCCTCAATCATAAGCTGAAGCTTAACCTGAATCACCTTGGCGACTGGCTCGTAATATTTCTCAACGATGGAACCTTTGACGCGGGTATCCACCTGTTCGAGCAAACCAACACGCACGAGCTCCTTCACGTGGTAGTGAAGACGTGCAGCATTTTCGCCTAGTTCCGTAGCGATTTGTTTGGCCGTACGCGGCTCCAAATCCTCGAAGAGTTCTAAAATCTTAACCCGTTCTGCTATGGCAAGGGATTTAAGCGCTTCTGGATCGGTTACTTCAAAAAACTCTTTCATGCCAATTCTCACCATCCAACTGACTAGGCCATTTTTTTATTTTTCTTAATTAATTCTATCGTTTTCTAATTGAAAGCGCAACGTATATGCGGATGAAGTGCCTGTAAGCTTGTGGTAAAATGAGACAAGTGATTTTTACGGAGGGATGAGCATGATCGCAAGCGGACAAGCCGCGCCGTTATTTACATTGCAGGCCAATCAGGATCAGACGATTTCACTTTCCCAATTCCGCGGGAAAAATGTTGTGCTTTATTTTTATCCGAAGGACATGACGCCAGGCTGCACGACAGAGGCGTGTGATTTCCGGGACTACCATCCGCAGTTCGCTGAGCTGAATACAGTCGTACTCGGGATCAGCCCGGATTCAGTCAAATCGCACGACAAGTTTATTGCCAAGCACGAGCTGCCGTTTCCGCTGTTGGCAGACCCGGAGCACGAGGTGGCAGAAGCGTACGGAGTGTGGGTGCTGAAAAAAATGTACGGCCGCGAGTACATGGGGATCGAGCGGACGACCTTTGTGATCGACAAGGAAGGAAACATCGCAAAGGTCTGGCCAAAAGTAAAGGTGAAAGGGCACGTACAGGAAGTGCTTCAATTCATCAAGGAAGAGCTGCAAGGCTGACAGGCAGAGTTGATACATAGAGGAGGAGCATTTCATGAGTGTGTCTACAGAGTATGTGGTTCAATCCTTTTGCCAATTGGCGAACATCCCGAGTCCGTCCGGCAACACAGCCAAAGTCATGGCGTGGGTAGCGCAGGAGCTGGAACAGCTCGGCGTCGAGTACAAGCGGACGAACAAAGGCGCGATTGTAGCGACTGTGCCGGGAGCGCGTGACGACAAGGCGCGCCTGCTGACAGCGCACGTCGATACGCTTGGCGCGATGGTCAAGGAAATCAAAAGCAACGGCCGTTTGAAGCTGACTTTGATCGGCGGCTTTGAGTTCAATGCAATTGAAGGGGAGCATTGCACGGTGGAAACCGCGAGCGGCCGCCTCGTCACCGGAACGATTTTGTCCTCGAAGGCTTCCGTCCACGTGTACGGCCGCGATGCAGGCAAGGCGGAAAGAACAGACGTCAACATGGAAGTGCGCCTGGACGAAAAAGTGACAAACAGGGAGCAGGTGCAGGAGTTGGGCATTTCCGTCGGGGATTTTGTCTCCTTCGACCCGCGCGTGACCGTCACCGACAGCGGCTTCATCAAGTCCCGGCACATTGATGACAAGGCGAGCGTCGCCATTTTGCTCGGCGTGCTGAAGGAGCTTCGCGAATCCGGACAGCAACTGCCATACACCACGCACTTTTTTATCAGCAACAACGAAGAGATCGGCTATGGCGGCAATTCCAGCATTCCGGCAAACGTCGTGGAGTATTTGGCGGTGGATATGGGCGCGATCGGCGACGGCCAGACGACAGACGAATACTGCGTCTCCATTTGCGCGAAGGATTCCTCCGGGCCGTACCACTACGGTTTGCGCAGCCATTTGACCCGACTGGCCAAAGAAAACGGTTTGAACTACGCGGTAGACATTTACTCGTATTACAACTCAGACGCGAGCGCGGCGTTGCGGTCAGGGTACGACATCGTCCACGGGCTGATCGGCCCTGGCGTGGACGCCTCCCACTCCCATGAGCGCACGCACAAAGAAGCGCTGGAAAATACGGCGAAGCTCATCATGGCTTACCTGGCTTCCGAGGAAATGCAAGCATAGGAGGACGGCATGAGCAATATGTATCAATGGGCCGATTACTACGATTTGACGCAGCGCGGCGTTGCGGGCGACGTCGATTTTTACCTGGAAGAAGCGAAGCAGGCTGGCGGCAAAGTGCTCGATCTTGCTTGCGGCACCGGGAGAATCGCGATTCCGGTCGCCCAGGCCGGGATCGAGGTGACGGGCATTGACTTGTCGCAGGAGATGCTGGCGCGCGCGCAGGAAAAGGCACAAGAACAAGGCGTGACCACAGGGCTTACGCTGCTTCAGGGAGACATGCGCAGCTTCGATCTTGGCGAGACTTTTTCGCTCATCATGATCCCGTTCCGCTCGTTTTTGCACCTGTTGCACATTCAGGAGCAGATGAAGGCGCTCGGCTGTATTCGCAAGCATCTGGCACCTGGCGGAAAGCTTGCGATGAACGTGTTTGTGCCCAAAATCAATCATTTTTACGAAGAAAATGAAAAGATGTCGCTGCGCGGAACGTATCCACTGCCGTCCGGGGGAGAAGTGTTGATGTGGGATTACACCCGCTACGACCACTTCCAGCAACTGTGCGAAGTGACCCGCATGTACGAGCGCACAGATGCGCGCGGCACTGTGGTTGAACGAGTGAATGGACGCTTTGTGCTGCGCTATATTTTTCCGACCGAGCTTCACCACCTTTTGCGCCTGAACGGGCTGAAGGTGACCAGGCGGTACGGCAACTTTGCCAAAGCGCCTTTTGATGCGAGCAGCACGGAATTGATTGTCGTTTGCGAGTCGGTGTAGCACCTTTCCAGACTTTCCAGACAAAGAAAAAAGGCGGGGGATACGGATGAAGATTTACACGAAATCAGGTGATAAAGGCGAGACTTCACTGGTGGCGGGCGTGCGCGTGCCGAAGTTCGCGGATCGCGTCGAGGCATACGGCACGTGCGACGAGGCCAACTCGCAAATCGGGCTGGCCCTGTCCCTGTTGCCCGCAACGGAGGCGTGGCAGGAGTTGCAGGATGTGTTTCACATCATTCAAACCAAGCTGTTCCATGTAGGCGCGGAGCTTGCCACACCGGAAGGGAAAAAAGTAGGCTGGCCGATCGGCGAAGAGGATGTGACGTTTCTGGAGGAGCAAATCGACAAGCTGGACGCAGGGCTGCCGATGCTCACCAACTTCATTTTGCCGGGCGGCCATCCCGCTGCCGCTGCCTTCCATATTGCCCGCACGGTTGTCAGACGCGCCGAGCGCAAAGCCGTCCATGTGGCGCAGCAAGAGCAGGTAAATCCGGCAGTCGTCAAATATCTCAACCGATTGTCCGACTATCTTTTCGTCGTCGCCCGTCACGTAAACAAAGAGACAGGCTCCGTGGAAAAAACGCTGCATGAATAAGCAAAAAGGGGTTGTCCCATAAGTCGACTGTCCGACTTGGAGACGCCCCTTTTTTTGTGTGAAAACATCTGGCTGTTGGCTGGATTCATGCGTTTGGCTGGGGACAGGCCCCTTTTGCTTGAGCCAATACTATCTATCGGAGGTAAGTAGAGATTCCTGGGCGAAACGCGATTTTTTCAGTAGGAAAAGTGTCGTACAGCCGCTGGCCGTCGCGGCAGGCATTGCCTTCGAGCAGCATGGTCAGTTGCGTGTTGGTGATCGGAAAAAACGAGAAGCCCTCCAGCATGTTGACGACAGGCTTCATGAAGGCGAGCGGGATGTGCACTTTGCGAACCCGCTTTTTGCCGATTGCCTCGCCGATGGCATCGAGTATTTCTCCGTAGGAGATCGGATCAGGCCCGCCCGTTTCATAGATTTGATTCGTCGCAGCGGGCAGGCTCAATGCCTGGACAAACACATCCGCTACCGTTTTCCGCGCTACGGGCTGCAAAGGATAGGAGCCGTCGCCGATAACAGGAGTGACAGGCATGCGCACCAGATCCGCGAGCATGTTGACGAACTCGTCGCCCGGACCGAAGATGACCGATGGCTGAAAAATGACGTACGGGATTCCGCTTGCGATCACGAGCTGCTCGGCTTCGTACTTTGTGCGGTGGTAGGCGCTTGTCGCGTTTGCTCTGGAACCGAGGGCGCTCATGTGGACGAAGCGCTTTACGCCCGCCTGCTTCGCTGCCTCCACGACGTTTTTCGTGCCCTCGACGTGAATTTTGGGAAACGTAATCCCTTTGCCCGGCTGCTCGCGAATGATTCCGACCAGGTGAATGACCGCCTCGCAGCCTGCCATGGCGCTTTTCAGCGATTCGACGTCCAATATGTCTCCTGCTGCCAGAGAGACGCTTCCCGGCCCGGCCTGCCCGTGGTGCAGCTTGTCTTTTGAGCCTGGCCGCGTCAAGCAAACGGCATCGTGACCTTCGGCAATCAGCCGCTCCAACACGCCTTTGCCGACAAATCCGGTAGCTCCCGTCAGGAAAACCTTCATGCGTATCGCCCCCCGTTATATCTTTCCAAGCCCATTTTACATCAGCGCAGCGGCATCGTGCTATTGTTTGCGACGATTGCCGAGCCGATCAAGATCGGTATAATGTAGGAAAAAGGGGGATATATTTATGGCACAACGCAAAGTACCCGTCGCAGACATTTTGGATACGCTTCAGCAAATGTACCCGGATGCCCACTGCGAATTGAACTATACAACCCCGTTTGAGCTGTTGATCGCGACCATTCTTTCGGCACAGTGCACGGATAAGCGGGTGAACGAGATTACCGAGCCGATGTTTAAAGAGCTGAACCGGCCGGAGCACTACCTGCATCTCACCCAGGAAGAAATGGAAGAGCATATAAAAGGGCTGGGCTTGTATAAAAATAAGAGCAAAAACATTTTGGAGGCCTGTAGAATCTTGTTTGAAAAGTACAACGGGGAGGTGCCGCAAACGCATGCCGAGCTGGAAGCGTTGCCGGGCGTAGGGAGGAAGACGGCCAATGTCGTTCTCTCCAATGCGTTTGGCGTCCCGGCTATTGCGGTCGATACTCACGTGTTCCGCGTGGCGAACCGCCTCGGTCTTGCCAAAAGCGACAACGTAGACGAAGTGGAGCGCCAACTGATGAAGCGCATCCCGCGCGAAAAGTGGTCGGATGCCCACCATTGGCTGATCTGGCACGGCAGAAGAATCTGTGCGGCGCGCAATCCGAAGTGCGATCAATGTCCGCTGCAATCCATGTGCAAGTACGCTCTGACGGAGGCCAAAAAAGCGGAGAAAAAAGCGCCTGCGAAGCAAGCTGGCAAACAAGCCGCCAAGCCGAAAGCGAAGCCCAGAGCGAAAAAGGAGCCGAGCATTTCTTGAGGGAAGCTCGATTTCCAGTTCTTTCTCCTCAATTCCGCGTAATGGATATTGACAGTTTTCGCCGAATAGACGTACACTTATTTAAAGTAATTCTAATCAATGACAAACAGGATTGACTGATCTTTTGTCTTGCGAAAGACTGTGGGGTGTGACAATTATGACACAGCGTGTGGAAAAAGCTGTAGAAATCCTCAAAAACACCGGGGTTCGGATGACACCTCAGCGCCATGCCATTTTAACGTACCTGCTGGAGACGATGACTCACCCGACGGCTGACGAAATATACAAAGCTCTCGAAGGTAAATTCCCGAACATGAGCGTCGCAACGATTTACAATAACCTGCGGGTTTTTAAAGATGCGGGCCTGGTGATTGAGCTTACCTACGGGGACGCGTCCAGTCGCTTCGATGCCAATGTGGAGGAAGATCATTACCACGCGATCTGTTCCAATTGCGGGGCGATCCGGGACTTCCATTTCCCGTATTTGCGGGAGGCGGAAGAAGCTGCCGCAAAAGACATCGGGTTTAAAGTTACCGGACATCGTATGGAAGTATATGGCATCTGCGAGTCCTGTCAAAAGAGCGCCCACTAAAATGAAGCTGTACGGACGAACACCTTTTGTCTCAACGAAAGCTTAGCAAGTTGAGATAGAAGGTGTTTTTCTGTTGAAAGGTGTAACGTTTTGACTGTTCAAACGTCTTTTTTTGGGGGAGAGCGGGGCTTGTCTCTCGTTTTTTCCAGTAGACAAAAGGTTGTGAATCGTTTGAAGCCACGTTATGATCGAATTGACAGACGAATGACGAATGCATACAATCTGGTCCGCGTGCGGGCTTATTTGGCTGGGAGGAGGAACAGGCCATGAACATGCAGCTTGGAATGGCACCTCGCCCCAGGCGTAGACGGAGAAGGGCAATGCGCAGGCTTTTTGCGCTGATGCTTTTCTTGCTTGCCATTTTTGGCGGCATTTACTGGTTTTTCGTGCTTCGCGCTTCGACCGAGCACGTCCAGCCGTACGACGGCGACAAAGCGGTCATCGTCTACGAAGGACAGCGGGCGGATGCTTCGTATTTGCTGGAGGCGGAGCAAATCTTGCTGCCTTTTGACTTTATCAAGGAAAAGATTGATCCGGCGATCTTTTGGGATGAGCCTACCAAGTCGGTGATCGTGACGACGAAGGACAAAGTGCTCAGGATGGAGAGTGGCGAAGTAGTCGCCCATCTGAACAAGCAGCCGGTCAATTTGCAGGTGCCGGTCAAGGAAGTGGGCGGGACTCGCTACGTGCCGCTTGATCCATTGGAAAAGCTGTATCCTTTTGCTTTTGAGCACAAAGTGGATACAGGCGTCCTCACGGTGGAGCAGGAAGGGTACGAAATCGGGCAGGCAAAAGTCGTCAGCGACGAGGAAAAACAACCCGTTCGCGTTGGCGCTTCGCACCGCACTCCGATCGTTGCCGAGCTATCTGCCGGAGAACTGGTCGATGTGCTCGGCCAGCAGGAAGGCTACTACCGCGTGTTGACCGCTTCCGGAATCGCGGGCTTTCTCCCGGAGAAAAGCCTGGAGATGGCGAGCAAGCGGAAGGTCGCCTTGCAGCACGCCACTTCTTCCGAGGGGCAAGCTGCGTGGAAGCCGAATGGCGAAAAGGTAAACATGGTCTGGGAGCATGTTGTCAATAAAAATCCGAACGTCGCCCAAATCGGGGCGTTGCCTGGCGTCAATGTCGTCTCGCCCACCTGGTTTGAGCTGAAGGATGCAGAAGGGACGCTTTTGAACAGGGCTGACCCGGCGTATGTGAAATGGGCGCACAAGCGCGGCTATCAGGTGTGGGGGCTGGTCACGAACGGCTTCAATCCGGACTGGACCCAAGCGGTGCTCGGCAGCTACGACAAACGAGACAAGCTGATCGCCCAGCTCATTCACTACGCGCACCTGTACGATCTGGACGGCATCAACATCGACTTTGAAAATGTGTACTACGAAGACAAGGAGCGGCTCGTCCAGTTTGTTCGCGAGCTGACGCCGTATTTGCACCAGCAAGGGCTGACCGTTTCCATTGATGTCACCATCAAGTCCAATGCGAAGACGTGGTCGATGTTTTTGGATCGCAAGGCATTGGCCCAGGTGGTCGACTACATGGCTGTCATGACATACGATGAGCATTGGGCGGCGAGTCCAAAAGCAGGCTCGGTCGCTTCGCTGCCTTGGGTGGAAGCAGGCTTGCAAGGCGTGCTCGAGGAAGTGCCAAACGAAAAGCTGCTGCTGGGCGTTCCTTTTTACACGAGACTGTGGACGGAAGCCAAGCAGGCTGACGGCACAATCAAGGTAAGCTCCAAAGCGCTGTCCATGCCAAGGGCGCAAGAATGGGTGCAGGAGCGAAAGCTTACGCCTGTTCTCGACGAAGCATCCGGCCAACAATACGTGGAATATCGCGATCCGAAAGACGGGAATGTCTACAAGATGTGGCTGGAGGATGTCTCTTCCATGAAAAAGCGGATCGAGCTGGTCAAAAAGTACGATCTGGCCGGAGTCGCTTCGTGGCGGCGCGGATTTGAAGAGCCGGAGATTTGGCCGGCCATCGAAGAAGGCTTGAAAAGCGCCATAACGGCTCAGTAAAAAAAGAAGCCACCTGCTGCCCGTAAGACGGGATTGTGCAGGTGGCTTATTGTGTATCGCAAGGTCGAGGCACCAATCATGTCTGGTTTTGCTGAGGCTGTCCGTCTTCCAAGCGCAATGGCTGTCCGCAAAACATACAGGCATCTTCTTTTCCAAGCATCTTCGTTACTTTTTGGCACGAAGGACATTCCACCTGGGGAGCAGAGGTAGAAACCATGCCGGAAATCATGAACAACACAGTGCTGCCCATCGTCAAAATAAAGCCGATGATTAAAAGCAGCGTCATGAAGATGTGAGAGCCTTTTAACAGGTTGCCAAGGAAAGGTATAAAGTCCAGATATCCCCCGAAAAAAGCGTACCCTGTATACATCAGCAAAATGCCGATCACCATGCTCCAGTTGCCCCATGTGCGCATGCGTTTGATTTTGCTCAGGCGTTCAGTTTTTTTCATCATCATTCCTCCTACATTACAGTATAGCATACAAAGGTTTTGTCTGTTGACAAGCAGGAAACGAACAAATCGTGTAGAATCCATAAGTTCAACCCAGGGCAGGGAGGAACACGGTATGGCTATGAAGCGAGAGGAGAGTCAGCAAACGTATCTGAAAAAGCTACAACAGCGCCCGGACGTACAAGCTGTGCTGGTTTTGCCTGTTTCGGATTTGCTGGTCCCGTTTCGTGATGGAGCCTTTTATTTTGTAGTGGTCAACCAGCCGCAAGCTGAGGGGAAAATCCGCCGCCTGCATCTTCAGGGACGAGTGGTCATGGAGCAGCAGATCAGTACATGGCAGCTTGAAAAGGGAGCCGTCTGTGGCCTGGATGAGCGCCTTGCCTCGATGCTTGGCAAAGCCGAGATTTTGTGGGACAAGGACGGCTATATGAAGCAAATGAAGCTCCGGCTGAGCCGTCTGCCGGCAGCGCTGCAAAAGAAGTTTATTTGTAGGGAGTATTCCCAACTTCTCCGGTTTTTCCACGAGACAAAAGAGTTTTTGCAGCAAGGAATGATTTTGGATGCGCATCATTCGCTCATTCAATCGCTGCATTCGTGGGCGAGGCTGATTGTGTACGAGGCTGGCGAACACCCGCAGGCTGCTTTGTGGTCCCAGGTGAAGCAGATGGATTCTTCGGTGTTCAAGTTGTACGAGGAGCTGTCGGTTAACGGAGAAGCGCTTGAGAAGCGGATTGAGCTGCTCGTGCTCGCCATCGAGTTTTGGATCACCTCCAAAATTAAGGAGTCCGTCACGTTCTTAATGGAAGTCATGGAAGCAAAGGCAGGACCTTGGCGGCTGGAGGAGCTGATGAATCATCCGGCGATTGTAGATGCGCAAATCGAAGTTCCCCTTCTTATAGAGAAAATGATTCAAAGGCTGCTAATCCAGGAGGTCGTCTTCACGGAGGGCGCAAACGGCGACAAGGAAGTCGGATTAATATTGCTCAGGTAAAACTTTTTAAATCCTATTGACTTCCGTCTTGGGGACATGCTATATTAACAAACGTCGCTGCTGCACGAACGAAATACTGGCAGCGAAAAAAATGAAAAAAACACTTGAATTATTGAGTGGATATGTGGTAAATTAAAAAAGTCGCCTCTGGGCGATAACGAAAATGCTCTTTGAAAACTGAACAGCGAAAGCGTTGATGAGTCTATCATTAAAAGATTTGCCAGCTTTGGACCAGTAACAAACTTTATTGGAGAGTTTGATCCTGGCTCAGGACGAACGCTGGCGGCGTGCCTAATACATGCAAGTC